>JALYMN010000276.1 GCA_030773675.1 Actinomycetota bacterium | reverse complement strand
ATCCGCGACACCGACATGGCCCAGGAGATGACCGCCTTCAGCAAGAACCAGATCCTCACCCAGGCCGGCACCGCCATGCTCGCCCAGGCCAACCAGTCCAGCCAGGGCGTGCTCAGCCTGCTCCGCGGCTAGTCCTCTGCGGTTCCTCTCCCCCGCGTGCTGCCCGCCGGCCGGTCACGGCCGGCGGGCAGCGCCGCCCCGCACGAGTCCCCCGAGACACCAGAAGGCGGCAGTCATGGTCAGCGGCGTGGGCTCCGGGCTCGACGTGGCCAGCATCGTCAACCAGCTCATGCAGGTGGAGCGGGCCCCCGCGGCGCGCTTCAACGCGCTGCGCCTGGCCGCCCTGTCCCGCGCCACGGCCTGGGGTGACATCGGCAGCAAGCTCAATGCTCTGCGCACCGCCGCGGAGGGCCTCGCCACGCCGCAGAAGGCCGGGCCGGCCAAGGCGACGAGCAGCGACAGCGCCGTCCTCACCGCCACAGCGGCCGACGGTGCCCGACCGGCGAGCCTGCGGCTGTCGGTGAAGTCGCTCGCCGTGGCGCAGCAGCTCAGCAGCGGCCCGCTCGCCGGCCCCACGAGCCTGGCCGGAGCCGGCACCGCGTTCCTCAGCACCGGGCTGTCGCCCGCGGGCATCGCCGGGCTCAGCGCCGACGCGACGGCGACGGCCGGCAAGCACTCGGTCGCCGTCACGCAGGCGTCGTCCGCCGCGACCAAGACGGGCAGCGCGGTGCCCACCCTCGACTCCACTCTCGGCGTCACACCCCGCAGCCTCACCATCGGTACCGAGGCGTCCTCGAGGACGGTCGACCTCGCGACCACCTACGCCAGCGCCGACGCTCTGGTCGCCGACCTGAAGACCAAGCTCGCCGGCGTCGTCGACGTCAGCCTGGACGGCGGCCGGGTTCGCTTCAGCAGCCTCGCCGAGGGCAGTGCGACGCAGATCGACGTGAGCGGCACGGCGACCACCGACCTCGGCATGGACAGCCCGACGAGCGTGAACGGCACCGACGCGCTCGTCTCGCTGGACGGCGGCACCGCGACCGCCGTCAGCCTCGTCCAGGCCGGCACGACCGTCGCCCTCGGCTCCGGCATCTCGCTGACCGCTGCCGGGGGGCTGCGCGTGGCCACCGCGACCAGCCAGCTGGTCCGCACCACCGAGACCTCGACCCTCGCCGACCTGACCAGCGCGCTGAACCTGCCGGGCGGGCCTGCTGCCGCGTCACTGGTGAACACCGGCGACGGCAGCGCGACGCCGTACCGCCTGGTGGTGTCGTCGACCGCCACCGGCAAGGCCGGGGCCCTGTCGATCAGCAGCAGCGGGATCGCCGCGCTGTCGCCGACGGGCATGACGGTGACCACCGAGGCTGCCGACGCCGAGCTCACCCTCGGCGGCCTGAAGGTCACGCGCAGCACCAACAGCATCAGCGACCTGGTCCCGGACGTCACGCTGCGGCTGCTGAAGCTCGGCGACGCCACGGTCGACGTCGTGCGCGACGACGCAGCGCTGGCCGGGCGCGCGAAGGCGCTCGTCGACGGCCTGAACGGGCTCCTGACCTCGATCAGCACGCAGACCAAGCCGGGCTCGAACGGGGCGAAGGGCGGGCCGATCGCCGGCAACGGAGCGGCCCGGAGCCTGGCCTCGCAGTTCCAGTCGCTGTCGTCGCAGGCCGTGGGCAGCGCGACCACGCGGGTCCTGTCCCAGGTCGGGATCTCCGTGACGCGGGCCGGCCTGTTCTCGCTGGACGAGGCGGCT
Source organism: Actinomycetota bacterium (assembly GCA_030773675.1). The sequence continues at coordinate 3,963 of JALYMN010000276.1, read as the reverse complement.
CTCGCGAAGGCCGTGCAGCAGGACCCCGAGGGGGTCGGGACGCTCCTGTCATCGTTCTCGGGCCTGGTCGGGAAGGCCGCCAAGGCCGCCACCGGGACGGACGGCGTCGTCACCACCAGCAGCACCACGGCGAACGACCAGGCCAAGGCCCGGCAGAAGCAGATCGACGACCTCGACCTCCGGCTGCAGACCGTGGAGCGGCGCTACCGCACCCAGTTCGCCAAGCTCGACTCGGTGATGAGCGTCCTCAACAGCCAGGCCGGCCGACTCGCCTCGCAGATCGCAGGCCTCGGCTCCTGACCGGACCCGATCCGGTCGGCTGCCCCACGCCGCTCAAGCCGGAGCCCGGCACCGTCGACACCCGTACCAGACGGTCTCCCCTCCCCCCGAAGGACCTGCCGTGACCAACCCCGCCGCCGAGCGCTACCTCACCGAACGCGTCATGACCGCGTCTCCGGCCGAGCTCACGGGAATGCTGTTCGACGCAGCGGTCGGCGCCGTCAAGTCGGCGGTCCGCCTGCACGAGGCCGACCAGCACGTCCTGGCCACACCTCGGCTGATCAAGGCGCAGGAGATCGTGCTGGAGCTGCGGTTCAGCCTCAACAAGGAGGCGGGCCCGCTCGCCGACCGGCTGGAGCAGCTCTACGCCTACACGTACGGCCTGCTGGTCGAGGCGAACGTCAAGCGCAACACCGCGGCCGCCCGGGAGGCGCTGCAGGTGCTCGAGCCGCTCCAGCTGGCCTGGCGCGAGTCCTGCCTGCAGGTCGCGGCGTAGCTCCGCGAGACCTGAGGCGGTGCGCCGCCCTCCGGGCGCCCCTACGCTGCGCTGGTGCCGCTGCCCTGGCCCCAGTACCTGACCGCGCTCGAGGCCTGGCTGCAGCACACCGAGGCGGCGGTGCGCGGCGCCGACGTGCCTGTGGACCCCTTCGGCGAGGAGCCCGACGGCCCGCTCCCGCCCGAGCACGCCCTGCGCGCCCGCGCCCTGCTCGACGCGATGCAGCGCGTCCAGCAGACCGGCGCACGACGGCGCGCGGACCTCGAGCGCGCGCAGACCTACGAGCGGGACTGAGCCGCGCGGCGCTGCAGGGACCACCCGCGCATGGCCCGGACGGGTCTGCTGCCGAGAAGTCCTCCCGCAGCCGTCAAGTGCCGGCCCCGCGTTCCGATGCACTGAGCACACGGACGTAGGACCGCACTCCCCCGAGGGCACTGCGCCGCGGCAGCCGACAGGACGTCGGCCCGCAGCCGGACGCACCCCTCTGCTCGTCGGAGCGACATGACCCTCTTCAGCGACGGCGTCTCACGCGCGCTCGACCAGGCCCTGGACGGCGTGGCCCTGCGCCAGCGCGTGGTCTCGCAGAACATCTCCAACGCCATGACCCCGGGATACCAGGCGCAGAGCGTGGCCTTCGAGAGCGCTCTGGCCTCAGCCGTGCGCGAGGGCGACCCGGGGGCCGTGCGGCCCGAGGTCCTGCCGACCGGCGACTTCTCCCGGGAGGACGGCAACAACGTGCGCCTCGAGGACGAGGCCGCGCTGCTGCTGCGGTCCGGCCTGCAGTACGACGCGCTCGTCCAGGCCAGCAATTACCGTCACAAGATCTACTCAACCGCCCTGAGCAGGTAGCCGTGTTCAACGCCCTCGACACCGCCTCGAGCGGTGTGACCCTCAGCCGTGTCTGGATGGACGCGACGTCGGACAACGTCGCGAACGTCAACACCGTGCGCCCCGCCGGCGACGAGCCGTTCCGCGCCCGCCTCGTCGTGGCCCAGAGCCGCACCGTCCTGCGCGGCGTGGACGCCGTCGCGATCGAGGAGCAGCAGGGCGACCCGGAGATCGTCTACGACCCCGACAACCCGCTCGCCGACCCGGAGGGCTACGTGACCCGCCCGAAGGTGGACCTCTCCCAGGAGATGACGAACATGCTCATGGCCAGCCGCCTCTTCCAGGCGAACATCTCCGTGATGCAGCAGGCGCGCGAGACCTACGCGTCGGCCCTCCGGATCGGCAGCGGCGCGTGAGCATCGCCCCGATCGGCGCGGCCGAGGTCGGCCGGATCGCCATCCCGTTCGTCGCCCCGACCCTCGCGGCCGGCGCCGCCACCGCCGACCCGTCGGCGTTCGCCGCGCAGCTCGACAAGGTCGCCGGGCTCACCGAGCAGGCCGACGGCCTGGCGACCGGCGTCGCCACCGGCGGCCTCGAGAACGTCCACGACTTCACCAGCGCCGCGTCCAAGGCCCAGCTCGGCGTCGAGCTCACCGTGGCGCTGCGCAACAAGGCCGTCGAGGCCTATCAGGACATCATGCGGATGCAGGTCTGATGGCCGCGCTCGACGTCGACGGGCTCAAGCGCCGGGGCAGGCAGCTGTTCGCGAGCTTCTCCCCCTCCCAGCTGGTCATCATCGCTCTGCTCACCGTGGTCTCCGTCGTGGCCGCGCTCGCCTTTTTGCGCTGGGTCAGCGCGCCGACGTACGGCGTGCTGCTCGCCGGCCTGGACGCCGAGGACGCCGCCGCCGTCACCGCCAAGCTCGACGCCGACGGCGTCGAGTACGAGCTCGAGCAGGGCGGCAGCACCGTCCTGGTGCCGAAGGAGCTGCTCGACGAGCAGCGCATCGCCGTCGCGGCCGCCGGCCTGCCCGCCGGCAAGACCGAGAGCGGCTGGGGCGCCTTCGACGACAAGGGCCTCACCAGCTCGTCGTTCCAGCAGCAGGTCGCCTACCAGCGGGCCATGCAGTCCGAGCTGTCGAAGGCGGTCGAAGGCATCGACGGCGTCCGCCGCGCCGAGGTCCACCTGGCCCTGCCAGAGAAGAAGCTGTTCACCGAGCAGCAGGAGAAGCCGCGCGCCTCGGTGCTCGTCGAGGCCGACGGGTCGCTCTCGGACGACGCCGTCGACGCCATCAGCCACCTCGTCGCGAGCAGCGTGCCGGGCCTCGCCCCCGGCGAGGTGAGCATCACCGACAGCACCGGGCAGCTGCTCACCGGCCAGGGCGCCAGCGCCGCCGGCGACCGGGCCACCAAGCAGCGCCAGGCCTACGAGGACCAGCTCAGCAGCCGGGTGACGTCGATGTTCGACACCCTGCTCGGCCCCGGCAAGGCCGTCGTCCGGGTCAACGCCGAGATGGACACGAGCAACCGGACCATCGACAGCGAGACCTTCGACCGCGACAAGACCGCCGTGCTGTCGCAGAGCGCGACGGAGGAGACCTACGAGACCGTGCCGGACGGGCAGACCCAGGGCACGCTCACGCAGCCGGCGACGACGAGCACCACCACGGACGCCGGCGGCTACACCAAGAAGCAGACGGCCACGCAGAACGGCGTCAGCCGGACCGTCGAGCGGCAGGTCGTGTCCCCCGGCGGGGTCGAGCGGCTCACCGTCGCCGTCGCCGTCGACCGCAACGCGCCGAACGCGCCGGCCCCGGCCGAGCTGCAGGCGCTCGTCGCCAACGCCGTGGGCCTCGACCCCTCGCGAGGCGACACCATCGCCGTCACCACCCCGTCGTTCCTCCAGGAGGACCCGGCAGCCGCGGAGGAGACGACCGAGGACGAGGGCGCGACCGCCGCCGCCGGCCAGTACGCCGCCCCCGCGCTCGGCGCCCTGCTGCTCCTGCTCGTCGGCATCGGGTTCCTGCGCACCGTGCGCAAGGGCACCGTCACCGAGATCCCGGTGGAGCAGGTCACCGCCGCGATCGACGCCGCCGGCGGACGCCGCGGCCGCAGGGCCGCGGAGCTGCCCGCGGCGACAGTCCCCGCGCTGCCCGCTGCGCAGAGCGCGCCGAGCGAGGAGGGGCTGCTCGAGCTGCTCGACGAGAACCCCGACGAGATCGCCGGGCTGCTCCGCGGCTGGCTCACCACCGCCGGGAGTGACCGGTGACCGTCGCCACCCTGTCCGGCGCCGCCCTCCCGGCCGCGCCCGCCGACGGGCGCCGCCGCGCGGCCATCGCGCTCGTCGCCCTGGGCCCGGAG
>JALYMN010000275.1 GCA_030773675.1 Actinomycetota bacterium | reverse complement strand
CAGCGCCGCGGCACGACGTCCCGTCGCCCCGCTGGACCTCCGTGCGCCGCGCCGGCGCAGGACGGGAGCGCGCGGCGTCCGACGAGCCCGGCGACCTGGAGGCGCTCGGCCTGGTCAGCGGCCTGCGCGGCTGACCGTCCGCGGTCGACCGCCCGTCAGGCGTACGCGGCGATGACGTCGCGGCCGAACCGGGCCATCTCCTCCCGCTGCGGCGAGAACTGCAGCAGCATGAGGTCGACGCCGGCGTCCTCGTAGGCCCGGATGCGCTCGACGACCTGCGCGGGCGTGCCGACCAGCCCGGCCCGCAGGCCCCGGTTGCTCACCGAATACTCCTCGAGCGAGACCTGGGACTCGAGCTGGCTGCCGGCGACGAAGTCCTGGTAGCTGGCGTACGCCTCCGGCGAGGCCTGGACGTCCAGCACCCGGGCCAGCTCCTCCTGCGCCTCGGCCTCGCTGTCGCGGACGATCACGAAGCCGGAGACGCCGAACCGGAAGTCCTTCCCGTGCTCCGCGGCGCGGGCCTGCATGTCGCGCACCTTCTCCGCGATGACCTCCGGCGAGTCGCCGTGCATGACGTAGGCCGTCCCGTACCGGCTGATGACCTCCTTCGCCTTGGGCGACTCGCCGCCCATGTAGAACTCGGGCAGCCGGTCCGGCTTGGGCTCGACGATGCAGCCCTGCAGGTCGTACAGGTCGCCGCTGTGGGTGACGGCGTCCTCGGTGAGCAGTCGCTGCACCAGGCCGGCCCACTCGGCGGTGCGGGCGTAGCGGGCGTCGTGCACGTCGAACGGCGCGCCGTACTGCAGCGCCTCGTCCTTCCACCAGCTGCTGACGACGTTCAGGCTCACCCGCCCGGGGGCGAGGACCGACAGCGTGCTGAGCGCCTTGGCCGTAAGGCTCGGCGAGTGGTAGTTCGGCCGGACGGCGAGCATGAGCTCGAGCCGTGCTGTGACCGCCGCGACGGCGGGCGCGAGGGTCCAGGCGTCCAGCGAGGGGGCGTGGTGGCCCTTGATGTCGTTGAGGTTGAGCTCGGCGATCAGCGACAGGTCGAAGCCGTGAGCCTCGCTCTCGACCACGAGGTCGCGCAGGTACGGCCAGGTCAGCGGCATCTGCTCGTCGGCGACGTTGCGCAGCCAACCCCCGAAGACCGGCATCCAGTACCCGAAGCGCATGGGCCGTGAGCCTAGTCACGCGTGGGCAAGTGCTTGCAACAGGCAGCACCAGGGCAGACAGTGGAGGCCTGCCCCGAACCGCCTGGAGGAACGCCCGTGCCCGTCACCCGGGACATGCTCGTCGACGAGCTGCAGACCCTGCTCCGCCTCACCGCGTTCGAGCAGACCATCGCCACCATCCGTCGCACTCAGGCCCGCACGCCCGCGCTGGAGAAGGAGCTGGCCGAGAACGCGAGGAAGGCGCGCGAGCGTCAGGGGCTGCTCTCGCAGGCCGTCCAGCAGGCGGGGGGCGTGCCCGACGTCGTCGGCGCCGCCGCCGGTCGCCTCGGCGCCCTGACCACTGCGCAGTTCAACCAGGTGCAGACGCTGCAGGGGGCGCTGCTCGGCGACCTCACACTGGAGCACGCGCTGCGGGAGCGGGCCCGCTACGCCCGGACCCTGGCGCAGACGCTCGGCCAGAACGACGTCCTGCCGGTGCTGGACCGGCTGGAGGCCGCCCACACCGCCACCATCGAGTGGCTGGAGGCGCGGTTGGCCGAGGTCGCTCGCACCGGCACGTCGCTGCTGCGCCCGACGCCGGTGCAGGTCCTCGCCGGGCTCGCCCGCAAGCTCGTGCTCGCCCCGTTGAACGCCACCACCGGCACCGTGAACCAGGCCAGCGCGCTGCTGGCCCGCATCGGTGGCGCCGCTCCGCAGCCGCTGCAGGACGCCCTCACCACCGCCGCCGAGACCGGCGACCGCGCGGTCGACAGCGCCGTCCACGTCGCCCGGCTCGCCACGCAGCGCGCCGAGGACGTCGCCATGGCCGCCGGCATCGGCGTCGAGGCGCTGATCGACGAGGCCCGCCAGGCCGTCCAGCAGTCGGCGGGGCAGGTCGCCGGGGCGGCCGGGCAGGCTGCCGGCACCGCCGCCGGCGCCGCCGGGCAGTCC
>JALYMN010000274.1 GCA_030773675.1 Actinomycetota bacterium | reverse complement strand
CTCCCACGGCTGCGCCGGCTCGTCGACCGCACCCGCCGCACCGGCCAGCCGCACGAGGCCGAGGTGCCGGTGATGCCGCTCGGCCGCGCGCCGGCGGTGTTCCGCGCCCGGCTGGCGGCGGTCGGCGCGGGCCTGGTCGCCGTGCTGCTCGAGGACGTCACCGAGGCTCGCCGGGTGGAGGCGGTGCGCCGCGACTTCGTCGCCAACGTGAGCCACGAGCTCAAGACGCCGGTCGGGGCGATGCAGCTGCTCGCCGAGGCGGTCGTCGACGCCCGCGAGGACCCCGAGGCCGTGCGCCGGTTCGGCGGCCGGGTGCAGAAGGAGGCCGAGCGGCTGGCCCGGCTGGTGCAGGAGCTCATCGACCTGTCCCGGCTGCAGGGCGCCGACCCGCTGCCCGACCCGGTGTGCGTGCAGGTCGACCGGGTGGTCGCCGAGGCCTGCGACCGGGCCGGCACGGTCGCCGCGGCGCGCGGCATCCGGGTCGTCCGCAGCGGGCAGCGCGGGCTGCAGGTGCTGGGCAGCGAGCAGCAGCTCGTCACCGCCCTGGTCAACCTGCTCGACAACGCCGTGCACTACAGCCCCGACGGCACGCGGGTGGCGGTGACCGTGGCCCGCAGCGGCGACCTCGTCGACGTCAGCGTCACCGACCAGGGCATCGGCATCGCCGAGAAGGACCTCGAGCGGGTCTTCGAGCGCTTCTACCGGGCCGATCCCGCGCGCAGCCGGGCCACCGGCGGTACCGGGCTCGGGCTCGCCATCGTCAAGCACGTCGCCACGAACCACGGTGGCGAGGTCACCGTCTGGAGCGTGGAGGGGTCGGGGTCGACGTTCACCCTCCGGCTGCCTGTCGCCGGAGCCCGCGCACTGCCCGTGGCAGTCGACACCGCAGGAGAGACCGCATGACCCGGGTGCTGCTGGTGGAGGACGAGGAGTCCTTCTCCGACCCGCTGTCCTACCTCCTCGAGCAGGAGGGGTTCGAGGTGACCGTCGCCGGCACCGGGCCGGACGCGCTCGCCGCCTTCGACCGCACCGGCGCCGACCTGGTGCTGCTCGACCTCATGCTGCCCGGGCTGTCCGGCACGGAGGTGTGCAAGCGGCTGCGTGCCGTCTCCAGCGTGCCGGTGATCATGCTGACCGCCCGGGACGCCGAGATCGACAAGGTCGTCGGGCTCGAGCTCGGCGCGGACGACTACGTCACCAAGCCGTACTCCACCCGCGAGCTGCTCGCCCGGATGCGGGCGGTCCTGCGCCGCCGCGCCGAGCCCGAGGAGCCGGCGTCGGCGACGCTCGCAGCCGGTCCCGTGCGCATGGACGTCGAGCGGCACACCGTCACCGTCGCCGGCGCCCCCGTGCAGCTGCCGCTGAAGGAGTTCGACCTGCTGGAGCTGCTGCTGCGCAACGCCGGGCGGGTGCTGACCCGGGGACAGCTCATCGACCGGGTGTGGGGCTCGGACTACGTCGGCGACACCAAGACCCTCGACGTCCACGTCAAGCGGCTGCGGGCCAAGGTCGAGCCGGACCCGGGCAACCCCGTGCACCTGGTGACGGTGCGCGGGCTGGGCTACAAGTTCGAGGTCTGAGGACCGGCCGGACCGGCCGGCTCGACGCCGGCGGCCTGCTGGGCGAGCCCGGCCTCCCGGGCCTCGGCGGTGGCCGGGTGCACCAGCCCCGCACAGCCGCGCAGGGCGACGAGCCGCACCAGCTCGTCGTACGCCGGGCGCCCCACGAGCGCGACGAGCTCCGCGGCGTACGCGCGGTACAGCGGCGCGGACCCGACGTGCGCGCGCGGCGACGAGGTGCACCACCAGTCGAGGTCGGCGCCCCCCGGCCCCCAGCCGCCCCGGTCGAACTCGCCGAGCGTCGTCACCAGCACGCGGGTCTCGTCCGGCCGGTCGACCCACTCCTGCTCGCGCCGGACGGGGAGCTGCCAGCACACGTCGGGCTTGGTCTCGAGCGGGTGCCGCCCGGTGCGCAGCGCGAGGGCGTGCAGCGCGCAGCCCTGCCCGCCGGCGAAGCCCGGGCGGTTGAGGAAAACGCACGCGCCGTCGACGGTGCGGGTGCGCCGCGCCGGCTCGTCGTCGAGCTCGTCGAGCTCGCTGACCCCCAGCCGGCGGCCGTCCTCGGCGTGCTGCCAGTCCTTGCGCTTGAGCTCCGCCGTCGCCTGCCGCACCCGCTCCTCGTCGGCGTCGTCGCTGTAGAACGCCCCGTGGCTGCAGCAGCCCTCGTCGGCGCGCCCGGCGACGACCCCGGCGCAGCCGGCGCCGTACACGCACGTCCACGACGACAGCAACCAGGTCACGTCGGCGCGCACCACGTGCCCGTCGTCGGCCGGGTCGACGAACTCCAGGAGCTCCCGGGGGCCCGGCGGGACCTCCTCCCGGACGCCGGGCAGCGGCAGGTCGACCGGCGCCCCGGTCCGCGGGGCCGTCGGCGGAGCGGTCACAGCACCCGCAGGACGAGCAGCGCCACGTCGTCGTCCCTGCCGCGGGCGAGGCCGGCGAGCAGGGCGTCGCAGACCTCGTCGGCGGAGCGGTCGGGCGCCGCGGCCACCGCCGCGCGCAGCTGCTCGAGCGCGCTGTCGGGGTCGCGCCCGCGCCGCTCGACCAGCCCGTCGGTGGCCAGCACGAGCAGGTCGCCCGGCCCGACGTCGATCTCCCCCTCATCGCGCTCGACGCCGAGGACGGCGCCGACCAGCAGCGACGCGACGTCGTCCAGCAGGACCGTCTCGCCGCCCGCCCGGCGCAGCACCGGCGGCAGGTGCCCGGCGTTGGCCCAGTGGAAGCGGCCGGCCCGCCCCGCGCGCGGCAGCTCGAGCCGGGCGTAGACGGCGGTGGCCAGCTGGGCCATGTCCAATCCCTGGACGAGCTGGTCGAGGTGGTCGAGCACGGTCGCCGGGCCGCTGCCCTGCCAGGCGTAGCTGCGCAGCACCGAGCGCAGCTGGCCCATCGCGGCCGCGGCCTGCAGGTCGTGGCCCATGACGTCGCCGATCGCCACCCCGACGGCGCCGTCGGGCAGGACGAACAGGTCGTACCAGTCGCCGCCGACGCGGGCCGCCGTCTGCCCGGGCAGGTAGCGCGCCGCACGGTCCAGGCCCGCCACCTCGGGGAGCGACGGCAGCAGCGAGCGCTGCAGCTGCTCGGCGACCGCGTGCTCGCGCGAGTAGAGGCGGGCGTTGTCGACGGCCAGCGCGGCACGGCGTCCGAGGTCGGCGACGGTGGTGAGGTCGTCGTCGTCGAAGGTCCGCCCGGTGCCGCGCTGGGCGAACAGCGACAGCGCGCCGATCACCTCGCGGGAGGTGCGCAGCGGCACGACGAGCACCGACGCCATCTCCAGCTGCTTGTAGACCTCGCGCAGCGCCGGGTCCTCGACGTTGGCGTCGATGAGGGCGTCCTCGACGTGCGGCAGCAGCACCGGCGCCCCGCCGCGCATCACCCGGGCGGTGTGGGAGCGCGCGGAGATGCCGTCGGCCTGCAGCTCCTCGACGCGGCGCAGCAGGTGCTCCCGGTCCGGGTCGGAGTGCGCCGCGGCCACCCGCCCCACCGTGCCGTCGGCCGCGCGCAGGTGGACCGTGCACCAGTCCGCCAGGCGCGGGACGGCCAGGTGGGTGAGCAGGGTCAGCGCCTCGTCGACGTCGAGCGTGGCGGCCAGCACCGTGGTCGCCTCGGCCAGCAGCGCGAGGCGGCCCTGGGCCCGCTCGGCGGCGGCCCGGGCCGAGCGCTCCGCGGCGAGGTGCCGCTGCCGCTCCTGCTCGGCCAGCACGCGGTCGGTGACGTCGGCCTGGATGCCGACCCGGTGGGTGAGCCGGCCGTCGCCGTCGTACACGGGCGACAGCGACAGCTCGTTCCAGAACAGCGTGCCGTCCTTGCGCCGGTTGAGCAGCGTGACGACGGCGTGCTCCTGGTCGCGCAGCGCCCGCCGGACCTCGGCGACCGCTGCCGGGTCGGTCTGCTCGGACTGCAGGAAGCGGCAGTTGCGACCGAGCACCTCCGCGGCCGTGTACCCGGTGGTCCGCTCGAAGGCGGGGTTGACGAACACCAGCGGGTCGTCGGGCAGCGACGGGTCGGAGATCGTGAACGACAGGCCGGCCGCGATGACGGCCCGGTCGCGCACCGCCTCGGCGTCGTCCGCGGGTGTCGCGCCGTCGACCTCGAACAGCACGAGCAGGGCGTGCTCGTCGTCGTCGCTCGCCGGCAGAGGGAAGCCGGTCGCCCACAGCGGCCGGCGGCCGGTGCCCGCCGGGGCCCACACCGGCTCGCCGGGCACGTGCAGGCCGGCCGCCGCCCGGGAGACCGGGTCCTCGCCGTCGGCGTACGGCGTGCCGCCGGGAGCGGTCAACCGCGCGGACCGGGTCCAGGCCGCGACCGGCACGGGGAGCCCGGGAACGTCGTCGCCGACGTCCAGGCCGCCGGCGTGCAGCACGGCCCTCTCCCGGACGTCGAGCACGAGCACCGCGACGGGCGTCTGGTGGAGCAGGCGGCGGAGCGGCGACTGCTCGAGCGTGCCGGTCACCGGCTCGACGTCCTGCTCACCACGCGGCGAGGCTACCGGCGGTGCCGCGGACCGCACCTCGTGCGACCGCCGGGGGGAGGTCCGCGCACGTAGGCTGGCCGGGATGTCCTCGCCGTCTGTCGTGGTGCCGCGCGCCCGGGTGGCCCTGGCGACCGCGAGCGTCTACCCGGAGTCGACCGCGAGCGCCTTCGAGATGGCGGCCCGGCTCGGCTACGACGGCGTCGAGGTCATGGTCTGGACCGACCCGGTCAGCCAGGACCTCGTCGCGCTGCGCCGGCTGTCGGATTACCACGAGGTGCCGATCCTCGCGATCCACGCGCCCTGCCTGGTCATCACGCAGCGGGTCTGGGGAACCGACCCGTGGGCGAAGCTCGTCCGGTCCAAGGACGCCGCGGAGGAGCTGGGGGCGGAGACGGTCGTCGTGCACCCGCCGTTCCGCTGGCAGCGCGACTACGCGCGGCAGTTCGTCGGCGGGGTCCAGCAGATGGCCGACGAGACCGACGTCCGCTTCGCGGTGGAGAACATGTTCCCGCTGCGGGCGCGCGGGCGGGAGGTCACGCCGTACTCGCCCGACTGGGACCCCACCGAGGAGGACTACCGGCACTTCACGCTCGACCTGTCGCACACCTCGGTGTCGCGGTCGGACGCGCTGGAGATGGCCGACGCGATGGGGGACCGGCTCGCGCACGTGCACATCGCCGACGGCAACGGCTCGGCCCGCGACGAGCACCTCGTGCCGGGGCGTGGCGCGCAGCCGTGCGCCGAGCTGCTGGAGGGGCTGGCCCACCGCGACTTCGGCGGGCTGGTCGTCGTCGAGGTCAACACCCGGCGGGCCGAGGACCGCGCCGAGCGGGAGACGGACCTGGCCGAAGCGCTCGCGTTCACCCGGCTCAACCTGGCGGCGCCGGTCGAGGACGTCAGCGCGGGTCTGCGCGCGCGGTGAGCCCCCTGCCCGGCTCGGCGCTGGCCTTCGAAGCGCTCGACGATGACGACGACGCCGCGCGCCCGGGCTCCCCCCCCGCCCTGGACGACACGCTGCCGCCGCTCGACGGACGGCGGGTGCTGGAGCTCGGCACGGGCACGGGGCTCGCGACGCGGGGACTGCTGGAGCGCGGCGCGGACGTCGTCGCGTCGGGCCGCGGATGCTGCGCCGCGCCGTGCAGCACCTGGCGCGTCCCGCGGGTGGCGCAGGCCGAGGCGCTGCCGTTCGCGGACGGCTCGTTCGACGGGGTGACGGGCGCAGATGTGGCACTGGGTGGACGTGACGGCGGCCGCTCGTGCGCTCGGGACCACGTCGGGGACGGCGTGTCGGGGTCGCTGCCGGCGCACGAGCGGGACCACCGCGACTCGCGAACTGCCGGGACACGGGCACGCCGGGGGAAGGGGACGTCAGCCGGGCCGTACGCCGCCCGCGGTCGGGGTGACCGGCGCGCGCTCGGAGTCGTGCCTCCGTCGCAGGCGGCGGAGGACGGTCCGCTGAGACGGCGGCCCCACACGCTCGACGACCTGTGCCGGCTCTGCCGCCGGCACCACGTCGTGTGGCACGTCGGCACCTGACCGTCACCGACCTGCACCTCCCCTGGCTCGAACCCGACGACCCGACCCGACCCCGTGACCGACGGACAGGGGGCGCGGTGGCCGGGCGGCTACAGGTCCAGCACACCGCTCACGTCGGGGCGCGGCCCGCCGCGGCGCAGCCACGGGCCGAGACCGGGGGCGGCGAACGCAGCCCGCAGCAGGGCGTCCCGGCCCATGGAGCCTTGCCGGGCCTGCAGCAGGCCGCCGAGCAGGAGCGACAGGGCGGTCATCCGGCGCACGTGCGGCCCGCGGAGCGGTTCGTAGGCCTCGGGCCGGTCCTGGGCCAGCAGGGCGGCCAGCGCCCAGGCGTCGCGCAGGCCGGCACCGAGCCCCTGCCCCGCGAAGGGCGGCATCGTGTGGGCGGCGTCGCCGGCCAGCAGGACCCGGCCCTGCCGCCAGCGGACCGCCCGCCTCGCCGCGAAGCGGTACTCCACGGCCCGCACGACCTCCACCTCGGCCGCGGTGTCCCGACGCAGCAGTCGCAGCGGGTCACCGGCGGCGCCCGCCCACTCCCAGCGGTGGCCGCCCGGAACCGGCATGTCGACCTGCGGCAGCGCGGGGTCGGCAGTGAAGGTGAACAGCGGCCGCTCCGGCACCGCGCCGTCGACGTCGCAGACCAGCCACGACCCGAGCTCGCGGCCGCGCCACCCGAGCCCCGCGACGCGGCGCACGGTGGAAGACGCCCCGTCGCAGCCGACCAGCCACCGGCTGCGCACGGAGGCGCCGTCGACCAGTGCCGTCACGCCGGTCCGGTCCTGCGCGTACCCGTCGAGCACCCCGTGCCGGACGACGATCCCGGGCAGCGCGTCGACGTGCGCCCGCAGGCGCTGCTCGAGCACCGGCTGCCGGTAGAACGCGAGCCCCGGCACGGGGAAGCGCAGCCGCCCGAGCTCGCGCCGGTCGGCGTCCAGGAAGCGCACGGGCGGGTCGCGGACGAAGCCGGCGGTGCTGCCCGGGACGGCGCGCTCGAGCAGCGTGAGCACCTCTCCGTCCGCGGCGACCGCGCGGGGCAGCGGGTGCGGTCCCGCGCTGCGGTCCACCACGAGCACCGACAGCCCGTGCGCAGCGAGCCGGGCGGTGAGCAGCGCGCCCACCGGGCCGTAGCCGCACACCAGCACGTCGAACGTCACCCGCACACCACCCGATCGCCGCACCTACCCTTCGGCCATGCTCCGTGCCGCCATCCTGGCCGCCTCCCGGAACCACACGGTCGAGGCCGTCGTCGCGGGCGCGCCGGTCAGCCGAGCGGTGGTGCGGCGGTTCGTGGCGGGCCAGCGGACCGAGGACGCCGTCCGCGCCAGCGAGCGCCTGCTCGACAGCGGGCTGCAGGTCAGCCTCGACCACCTCGGCGAGGACGTCCTCGACGCCGGCCAGGCCGACGCGACGGTCAAGGCTTACCTGCTGCTCCTGCAGCAGCTGTCCGAGCGGGGCCTGACCAGCGCTGGGCGCGCGGAGGTCTCCGTCAAGCTCACCGCCGTGGGCCAGGCGATCGACCCGGCCCTCGCCCTGGACGGCGCCCGGCGCATCTGCGAGGCCGCGCACGCCGTGGGCACGACGGTGACCCTCGACATGGAGGACCACACCACCACCGACGCGACGCTCGAGACCCTGCGCGAGCTGCGTCGCGACTTCCCCGACACCGGCGCCGTGCTGCAGGCCTACCTGCGCCGCACCGAGGCCGACTGCCGCGACCTCGCCGGAGCCGGCTCGCGGGTGCGGCTGTGCAAGGGCGCCTACCGGGAGCCGGGTTCGGTCGCCTTCCAACGGCCTCACGACGTCGACCTCTCCCACGTGCGCTGCCTCAAGGTCCTCATGGCCGGCGACGGCTACCCGATGGTCGCCACGCACGACCCCCGGCTCATCGCGATCGCCCAGCAGCTCGGGCGGGACCGGCGCGGGGGTCGCCACGAGTTCCAGATGCTGCTCGGCGTCCGGCCGGTCGAGCAGCAGCGGCTGGCGGCCGAGGGCGAGACGGTGCGCGTCTACGTCCCGTACGGCGACCAGTGGTACGGCTACCTCATGCGCCGCCTCGCCGAACGACCCGCCAACGTCGCCTTCTTCCTGCGCGCGCTGTCCGGCCGCTCGTGACCGCCCCCGTCATCGCCGTCCTCGGCGTCGGCAAGCTCGGCGAGGCGCTGGTCTCCGGCCTGCTGCGTGCGGGCCACCCGGCCGACCGGCTGCTCGGCGCCGAGCGGCACCCGGAGCGCTGCACCGAGATCGCGCAGCGGTACGGCGTCCGCACGCCCGACCCGGTCGAGGCGGTGGCCGAGGCCGAGGTCGTGCTGCTCGCGGTCAAGCCGCAGGACATGCGGGCGCTGCTCGCCGAGATCAGCCCCGCCCTGCGACCCGCGTCGCTGGTCGTGAGCATGGCGGCGGGCGTGACGACGTCCGTCATCGAGGCCGGCCTGCCCGGCGGCACGCCGGTCGTGCGCGTCATGACCAACACGCCCGTGTTCGTCGACGAGGCGATGAGCGCGGTCAGCGCCGGCTCGCACGCCGGCGCCGCGCAGCTCGAGCAAGTGGAGGACCTGCTGCGCCCGGTCGGCAAGGTCGTGCGGGTGCCCGAGGCGCAGCTCGACGCGGTGACGGCGCTGTCCGGAAGCGGGCCGGCGTACTTCTTCTACCTCGTCGAGGCGATGATCGACGCCGGCATCCTGCTCGGGCTGCCGCGCGCCGTGGCGGCCGAGCTCATCGTCCAGACCGCGGCGGGCAGCGCCAAGATGCTGCGCGAGACCGGGGAGCACCCCGTGCTGCTGCGCGAGGCGGTGACCAGCCCCGGCGGCACCACGATCGCCGCGATCCGCACGATGGAGGACCACGGCGTGCGCGCCGCGATGCTGTCGGCCATCGAGGCCGCGCGCGACCGCAGCCGCGAGCTCGCCGGAGGCTGAGCGAAACTGGTGGCGACGCTCACACCAGCAGCGGCACCGGAGTCCGACGCGCCCGGAGGCGTGCATGAGTGACAGCACGCTCGTCGTCCACGACGAGGTCTTCTCCACCTACGACTTCGGCCGCAGCCACCCCATGCGCCCGGTCCGGCTCGCGCTGACCATGGAGCTGGCCCGGCAGACGGGTGTCCTTGCCCGCCCCGGCGTCGAGGTCGCCGTGCCGCGCAGCGCCGGCGACGACGTCCTCGAGCTCGTCCACGACCCGATGTACGTCGCCAGCGTCAAGCGCGCGCCCGACGACCTGCTCGGCCGGCTGTCCCTGCGCTGGGGGCTCGGCACCGGCGACGTGCCCGTGTTCCCGCAGATGCACGAGGCCTCGGCGCTCGTCACCGGCGCGTCGGTGCAGGCGGCCCAGGCGGTGTGGGAGGGCCGGGCGCAGCACGCGGTCAACCTGTCCGGCGGGCTGCACCACGCGATGCGCGACCGGGCGTCCGGCTTCTGTGTGTACGACGACCCGGCCGTCGCCATCGCCTGGCTGCTGCAGGCCGGTGCGACCCGGGTGGCGTACGTCGACGTCGACGTCCACCACGGCGACGGCGTCGAGGCCGCGTTCTACGACGACCCGCGCGTGCTGACCGTGAGCATCCACGAGAGCGGCCGCACACTGTTCCCCGGCACCGGCTGGCCCGACCAGTGCGGCGACCGCGACGCCACCGGCACCAACGTCAACGTGGCGCTGCCGGCGGGCACCGGCGACGCGGGCTGGCTACGCGCGTTCACGGCCGTCGTCCCGCCGGTCCTGCGCGCCTACCGGCCGCAGGTGATGCTCACCCAGCACGGCTGCGACACGCACGCGCTCGACCCGCTCGCGCACCTGCTCATGTCCGTCGACGGCCAGCGGACGGCGTACCGGGTGCTGCACGAGCTCGCCCACGAGCTGTGCGGCGGGAAGTGGGTCGTCACCGGCGGCGGCGGCTACGAGCCGGTGCAGGTGGTGCCGCGCGCCTGGACCCACCTGCTCGCCGAGGTCGTCGGCGGCGGCCCGGTGGAGGGCGCCACGCCGGAGGACTGGCGGGGGGTGGCCGCCGAGCAGGGCGGCGAGATCGCGCCGACGCAGCTCACCGACGGCGCTGCACCGGCGTACCTCTCGTGGGAGGGCGGTTCGGGCGACCCGGACAGCAGCCTCGACCGCGCGGTGCTCGACAGCCGCGAGGCCGTGTTCCCCCACCTCGGGCTCGACCCGCACGCCGCCCACGGCTGAGCGCCCGCCGGGCGGGCAGGAGGGCGGGCATGCACGCCGATCCCGATGTCGAGGCCGCCGACCTGACTCCGCTGCGCGAGCACCTGCTGGGCTCCCGCATCGCCGGCGACGTCGTCACGCCGCGCGAGGAGAACCTGCGCAACTTCTCGCGGATGGCGGAGGGGCGCACGAACTACGACTTCGGGCTCGTGCCCTCCCGCCCGTACACCCGGGACGAGGTGCTGGAGGTCATGGCCCGGCTGTGCGGGGTGCACCCGGACCCGGCGTACGAGCGCGGGCCGGACACCATCGACGTCGAGCTGTGCCTCGCCGCGCTGGCCGACCTGCGCGACCGCCTCGCGCTCGCCGCCCGGCGGCGCGAGCGGGTGCTGCTGGCGACCGGCCACCCCACGGGGATCCTCGCCATCCACCTCGACGTGGCCGGCGCGCTGCGCCGCGCGGGCTGCGCGGTGCTCGTGCCCGAGGTGCCCTGGAGCTGGCCCTGGGACGGCGACAGCGACTGGGCGCGTGGCCGTCCCCGCCACGTGCGCGCCGTGAACGGGGTGCACCTGCTCGCCAGCGGCGGGGAGCTGCTGCACACGCACCTGCCCGAGCCGATGCGCGCCGTGCTGGCCGCCCTGCACACCGCGGGGGAGGCGCCGCCCGACCTCGTGTTCGCCGACCACGGCTGGGCCGGCGCCGCGGCCGCGGCCGGGCTCGAGACGCTGGCGTTCGCCGACTGCAACGACCCGGCGCTGTTCGTCGCGGAGGCCGAGGGGCTGCCGCTGCGGACCGTCCCGCTGGACGACAACGTGCTGCCGCACCTCTACGACCCGCTGAGCGCCTATCTCGTGAGCGGGTGGGGTGACGCAGGGGTGCGGGCGGGCTAGCCCGAGCGGGCCTGGTGGACTCACAGGAGCCCCGCTACGCTCGCGCGGCACGTGCGTGTCACCGTCGGGGGTGGGGAAGCCGCCGACCGCGCCACGTGCTGATCGTGGGGAACCGTGTCCGGAGTGAACGACGTCACGGACCTCGCCGAGGTCAGGTTCCTGACCGTCGCCGAGGTGGCCGCGATCATGCGCGTCTCCAAGATGACCGTCTACCGGCTCGTGCACAGCGGCGAGCTGACCAGCGTGCGGGTCGGCCGGTCCTTCCGGGTGCCGGAGCGGGCCGTCCACGCCTACCTGCGCGGCGCCTTCCCCTCCACCGGCTGAGCGGCGCCTCGCTCGTCGGGCCGGGCGCGGCCCGCCTTGTAGGCTGGCGCGTCCCCGTCCGGCCCGGCTGCCGGACGACTCCCGACGTACGAAGGTCCTCACGTGGGTTCTGTCATCAAGAAGCGCCGCAAGCGGATGGCGAAGAAGAAGCACCGCAAGCTGCTGAAGAAGACCCGCGTCCAGCGTCGCAACAAGAAGTAGCCGCCGCCCGCGCGCAGGTCGGCAGGCCGCTCGCCGTGGAGGAGCCCGAGCGGCTGCTGGCCCGACCGACGGGCACGGCCCGGTCCTAGGCTCGGAGCCCTCCGACCCCTCTCCCAGGAGCAGCCCCGTGCCCCGCGTCGTGCTCGTCACCGGCGTCAGCCGCTACCTGGGCACCAGGCTGGGCGCCGTCCTGGCGGCCGACGACAGCATCGAGCGGGTCATCGGCGTCGACACCGTGCCGCCGTCCAAGGACGCCGCGCGGGCGCTCGGGCGCACCGAGTTCGTGCGGGCGGACATCCGCAACCCGCTCATCGCCAAGGTCATCGCCCAGGCCGGCGTCGACACCGTGGTGCACCTGAACGTCATCTCCTCGCCCGGGCCCGGCGGCCGTACGGCGATGAAGGAGATCAACGTCATCGGCACGATGCAGCTGCTCGCGGCCTGCCAGAAGGCCTCGACCATGCGCAAGCTGGTCGTGAAGTCGACGAGCGCGGTCTACGGCTCCTCCCCGCGCGACCCGGCGCTGTTCACCGAGGACGTCGAGCCGCGCTCGCTGCCCGCCCGCGGCTACGCCAAGGACGCGGTCGAGGTCGAGGGCTACGTGCGCGGGTTCGGGCGCCGACGCCCGGACGTCACCCTGTCGCTGCTGCGCTTCACCAACTTCATCGGGCCGCGGATCGAGACCCAGCTGACCCGCTACTTCGCGCTGCCGGTGGTGCCGACCGTGCTCGGCTTCGACCCGCGCATCCAGCTGTGCCACGAGGACGACGGCATCGAGGTGCTGCGCCGGACGACGCTGGAGGACCACGCCGGCATCTTCAACGTGGGCGGTCCCGGGGTGCTGCTGCTCTCGCAGGCCGTCCGCCGGGCCGGGCGGGCCGCGTTGCCGGTGGTCTCCCCGGCCGTCACGCTGGTCGCCTCGGCCTTCCGCCGGGCCGGCATCGTCGACGTCCCGCCCGAGCAGCTGCGCTACCTCGAGCACGGTCGGGTCGTCGACGTCGGACGGCTGGAGGCGGAGCTGGGGTGGGTGCCGCGGCCGACCGCGCAGGCGTTCGACGACTACGTCCGGGCGCGGGCCGGGACACGGCTGATCGACCCGGTGACGGTGGCCGCCGCCGAGCGGCGTGCGATGGAGTTGCTGTCCCGCTACCTGCCCGGCGACCGCACCGACGAGGAGGCGCTGCGTGCCTGAGGTCGACCCCCTGGACGCTCCGCTCGGCAAGGTCATCCCGCTGGGCCCGCGCGAGGAGCGCAGGGCCGCCCGGGCGGGCGCCGAGCCGGCCCCCGAACCCGCAGCTCCCCGCTCGCAGGTCGAGCGCCGGGTCGCCGAGGGGCTCGCGTTCCTGCGCCGGCGGCTCACCGGCGAGTACGAGGTCGACGAGTTCGGCTTCGACCCCGACCTCACCGACCACGTCCTGCTCCCGCTGCTGCGGCCGCTCTACTCGACGTGGTTCCGGGTCGAGACCCGGGGGCTGGAGAACGTGCCCGACACCGGGGGCGCGCTCGTCGTCGCCAACCACTCCGGCACGCTGCCGCTCGACGCGCTGATGACGACCGTGGCGCTGCTCGACCATCACCCCGCGCACCGGCACCTGCGGATGCTCGGCGCCGACCTCGTCTTCGCCCTGCCGGTGCTCGCCCCGCTCGCCCGCAAGGCCGGCAACACGCTGGCGTGCAACCCCGACGCCGAGCGGCTCATGTCGTCGGGCGAGCTGGTCGGCGTCTGGCCGGAGGGGTTCAAGGGCATCGGCAAGCCGTTCCGCGAGCGGTACAAGCTGCAGCGCTTCGGCCGCGGGGGGTTCGTCTCGGCGGCCCTGCGGACGGGCGTGCCGATCGTCCCGTGCTCCATCGTCGGGGCCGAGGAGATCTACCCGATGATCGGCAACGCCAAGACGCTGGCCCGGCTGCTCGGGCTGCCGTACGCGCCGATCACACCCACCTTCCCGCTGCTCGGGCCGCTGGGCGCCGTCCCGCTCCCGTCGAAGTGGATCATCGAGTTCGGCGAGCCGATCGACACCGCCTCGCTCGGCCCCGCGGCCGCGGAGGACCCGATGCTGGTGTTCAACCTCACCGACCAGGTGCGGGAGACGATCCAGTCGACGCTGTACTCGCTGCTCATGCAGCGCCGGAGCATCTTCTTCTAGTCCGGCGCCGGCCCGTCGGGCCACGCGCCGCGCAGGCCGTCCGCCGCCACCCGCAGCGCGTCGAGGGCGGTGCGCACCAGCGCCTCACCGCTGCGCGCCGCGCGCACGGCGGCGTACACGTGCCGCACCGGCTGCACCCCGCGCCGCCGCTCCAGTGGCCGGACGACGACCCGCTCGTGCACGAGCCCCAGAGCCAGCCGGGGCACCAGCGCGACCCCGAGCCCTGCGGCCACGAAGCGCTGGGTCGTCGGGTACTCGTCGGCCAGCACCGCGTACGACGGCGTGAACCCCGCGGCGAGGCAGGCCGCCTGTGCCGCCTCGTGGCAGTGACCGGGCGCGGACGCGGTCTGCACCCACGGCTCGGCCGCGAGGTCGGCGAGGTCCACCTCCGCCTTGGTCGCGTGCGGGGAGTCGGCGGGCAGCAGCACCGCGTACGGGTCGTCGAGCAGGTGGGTGCGGGCCAGGCCGTCGTCGGGCAGGTCGGCCGGCCCGCACGGCTCGACCACCACGGCG
>JALYMN010000273.1 GCA_030773675.1 Actinomycetota bacterium | reverse complement strand
CGCGTCGCCACCATCCGCGGCCACAGCGTGCAACCCTTGCGTGACGCGGGGCGGCCCGGCCGCCAGCAGCACCGGGGCGCGGAGGGGCCGGACAGCCGGTCGACGACCCGGAGCGCGCTCCGCGTCGGCCAGGACGCACGGCGACGAAGGGCGGGAGGGCCAGGTGGAGGTGCAGGCCGGCGGCGGCCGGTCCGCGTCGGCGGTCCCGGTCCGCGGCGCAGGTGCCCGGACGTCGGCCGGCCGCGCCGTCGTCCGGCTCCTGCTCGGGGTCGTGCCGCTGCTGCTGTCGGCGTGCGGCGCGGCCGGCGGCAGCCAGCGGCTGGACGCGACGCGGCACCACGCGGGCGCCGGATCGCTGACCGTGCTCGCGCCGACGTCGCTGCGCGAGCCCCTCGGCGAGCTGGCCGACCTCTACGAGCGCCAGCACCCGGGGTCCGACGTCACGCTCAGCTTCGGGACCTCGCGCGCCCTGACGGCCCGGGTCCGACAGGGCGCGCCCGCCGACGTCCTGGTCACGACGGACGACGCGTCCATGCAGGCGGTGCGCGACCGGGTGGCCGGGCGGGCGCAGGTGCTCGCGCGCAACCGGCTCGCCCTGGTGCACGAGCCGGGCAACCCGCTGCGCTTCACCGGCCTGGCCGACCTGGCCCGTCCCGGCGTCCGGGTCGTGCTGCCCGCCCGGACCGTGCCCACGGGCCGGGAGGCCCGCGCGGCACTCGCACAGGCCGGGGTGAGCGTCGCGGCGGTGGCGGAGGTGCTCAGTGAGCAGGCGGTGGTCGACACGGTGCGCCGCGGCCGGGCCGACGCCGGCATCGCCTACGTCACCGACGTCCGGGCCGTCACCGGGCAGGTCGAGGGCATCGACCTGCCCGGGGTCAGCAACCGCTACCTCGGTGCCGTGCTCACCCGCGCGCCGCACGCGGAGGCGGCGCCGCGCTTCCTCGAGCTCGTCGTCGGCTCGCAGGGACGCGCCGTGCTCGAGCGGTACGGCTTCCTCCCGCCGGTCTGACGCCCGCGGTGCGGCGGTGGCCGACTAGGGTCCGCGCATGAACGACTCGCCCGACGTCCCTGCCGGCCTGTCAGTCCGACGCGAGGCCCCGGACCGCAACATCTCGCTCGAGCTGGTCCGCGTCACGGAGGCCGCGGCGATGGCCGCGGGGCGCTGGGTCGGCCGTGGCGACAAGAACGGGGGCGACGGGGCGGCCGTCGACGCGATGCGCCAGCTCATCGGCACCGTGTCGATGAAGGGCGTCGTCGTCATCGGCGAGGGCGAGAAGGACGAGGCGCCCATGCTGTTCAACGGCGAGGAGGTCGGCGACGGCAACGGGCCCGAGTGCGACGTGGCCGTCGACCCGATCGACGGCACCACGCTGATGGCCAAGGGGATGCCGAACGCCGTCGCCGTCATGGCGGTCGCCGAGCGCGGCACCATGTACGACCCCTCCTCGGTCTTCTACATGGAGAAGCTCGTCACCGGTCCCGAGGCCGCGGGCGTCGTCGACATCACCGCGCCGGTCGCGCACAACGTGCAGGCCGTCGCCAAGGCCAAGGGCGGCCGGGTCGAGGACGTCACCGTCTGCCTGCTCGACCGGCCCCGGCACGAGGACCTCGTCCGCGAGGTGCGCGAGGCCGGCGCCCGCATCAAGTTCATCTCGGACGGCGACGTCGCCGGGGCCGTCATGGCCGCGAGCGAGGGCACGGGCGTCGACCTGCTGCTCGGCATCGGCGGCACGCCCGAGGGGATCATCGCGGCCTGCGCCGTCAAGTGCCTGGGCGGCACGATCCAGGGCAAGCTGTGGCCGCAGAAGAAGAGCGAGTTCGCCAACGCCGCCGCGGCCGGGCTCGACCTGGACCAGGTCCTGCACAGTGACGACCTGGTGCGCAGCGACAACGTGTTCTTCGTGGCCACCGGCATCACCGACGGCGAGCTGGTCCGCGGGGTCCGCTACCGCGGCAGCGGGGTGACGACCGAGTCGCTGGTCATGCGCAGCAGGAGCGGCACGATCCGCCGGGTGACCAGCCAGCACCGCATCGACAAGCTGCGCGCCTACTCGGCCATCGACTTCGAACGGCGCCGCGACCAGCCGTAGCCGGTCGGGCGTCTGGCACCGTGTCCCGGTGCGCATCGCGACCTGGAACGTGAACTCCGTCGGGGCCCGGCTCCCGCGCCTGCTGCCCTGGCTCGAGGAGAACGCCCCGGACGTCGTCGCCCTGCAGGAGACCAAGACCGCCGCGTTCCCGGAGGCGGAGGTCGCTGCGCTCGGCTACGAGGTCGCCCACGCCGGGGACGGGCGGTGGAACGGCGTCGCCGTCCTGTCGCGGGTGGGGCTGGCGCAGGTGTCGCTGCAGCTCGAGGGGCACCCGGAGCCGCGGCTGGCGTCGGCGCAGTGCGGGCCCCTGCACGTCACCAGCGTGTACGTGCCGAACGGGCGGGCGCTGGAGGACCCGCACTACGCCTACAAGCTGGAGTGGTTCGCCGCGCTGCGCCGCCGGCTGGACGCCTTCGACCCGGCGCAGCCGCTCGTCGTCATGGGCGACATGAACGTCGCGCTGACCGACCGCGACGTGTGGGACCGCGCTGTGTTCGACGGCTCGACGCACGTGACCGACGCCGAGCGCGCGGCGCTGCGCGCCCTGCTGGACTGGGGGCTCGTCGACGTCCAGGCGCGGCCGGGCAAGGGCGACGTTGCGTTCACGTACTGGGACTACCGCGCCGGAATGATGCACAAGAACCTGGGCATGCGGATCGACTACGTGCTGGCGACGCCCGCGGTGCGGGTGCGCGACGCGTGGGTCGACCGGGAGGCGCGTAAGGGCAAGGGCGCCAGCGACCACGCCCCGGTCGTCGTCGACGTCGACCTCGACGCCGGGCCGCCGCGCGGAGTGCCGGAGGTCGCCGGACAGGCGTTCCTGCCCGGCCTCTCCTAGCCTGGCCGCATGCGCGTCCCCACCTCGCTGCTGTCCGCCGGCTCGCTCGTCGCGGGTTACGCGACCGCCGCCGGCAC
Organism: Actinomycetota bacterium; assembly: GCA_030773675.1. The sequence continues at coordinate 52 of JALYMN010000273.1, read as the reverse complement.
CGGCGTGCGCCCGCTCGGCGGCGCCGTCCTCGCCGTCGGCGCGGTGCTGTGC
>JALYMN010000272.1 GCA_030773675.1 Actinomycetota bacterium | reverse complement strand
GGCCGCGCCCGGTGTGCCGGCTGCTCACCCAGGCCGCGGCGAAGGCGGCGTCGTCGACGAGCCCGACGTCGCCGAACCGCCCGAGCACCCGGTCGGCCACGCCGGCCGGGACGCCTCGAGCCGACAGCGAAGCAGCCAGCTCCGCACAGGTGCGCGGCGCGAACGACAGCTGCTCGAGGCAGACCTGTCGAGCGACCTCCTCGGGGTCGTCGTCGGGCCCGAGGGAGCGGCCGGCCCCGCGGAGGCCGCGGCGGCCACCGGCGGCAGCGGAACGGACGGGTCCTCCGCTGCCGGTGGGGTGCTCGGACACCGGCTGCTACAGGTCGACCGGGACCGGGGCGACCGCGTCGGCGTCGAGGACCGGCCCGACGCCGAGCTTCTCCTTGATCCGCTTCTCGAGCTCGTCCGCCAGGTCGGGGTTGTCGCGCAGGAACGCCCGCGCGTTCTCCTTGCCCTGGCCGAGCTGGTCGCCCTCGTAGGTGTACCAAGCACCGCTCTTGCGGACGAGCCCGTGCTCGACGCCCATGTCGATGAGCGAGCCCTCGCGGCTGATGCCCTGGCCGTAGACGATGTCGAACTCGGCCTGCTTGAACGGCGGCGCCATCTTGTTCTTGACGATCTTGGCGCGGGTGCGGTTGCCGACCGCCTCCGTGCCGTCCTTGAGCGTCTCGATGCGACGGACGTCGATGCGGACGGAGGCGTAGAACTTCAGCGCCTTGCCGCCGGTGGTCGTCTCAGGGCTGTTGTGCACCAGCACGCCGTCGGCCAGGTAGTTGTGGCTGCCCTCGACCTCGATGTCGAAGCGGTGCATCGAGCGGGTCCGCCGCTTGACCTTGACCTCCAGCACCGGGGCCGGCACCGGCAGGACAGTCGGCTCGACGTACTGCGGCATGACGTCGAACCGGCCGCGGAAGCGCTCGAGCAGCTTGTACTGCATCGACGGTTGGACGTAGGGCGCGACGAGTTCGTGGAGCTTCGCCGTCTCGTCCTTGGCGAAGCTCAGGTAGGCCTGCTGGCGACCACCGCGCAGCGACAGCGTCGGGTGCAGGTCGAACGCCCCGGCCAGGTGCTCGACCAGCCGCTCGCGTGAGCCGGGGCTGAGAGCCTGGACGCAGATCGCGCTGCGGCCGCTGCCCTCCCCGGTCCGCTCCTGCAGACCCTTGGCGCGCAAGGAGAACGAGCCGTCGTCCATGTACCAGACGGCGAGCGCCAGCGGCGTGAGCGCCTTGAGGTAGTCGTAGGACAGGTGCTTGGCCCCGTCGCCCCAGTAGACCGCCTCACGCAGCGGTGCGAGCTCAGGCAGGGGCGTCAGGTCGACGAAGCAGGCCCCCTTGGCGTTCGTCGTCCGGCGCTGCGCGATGTTGCCGAGCAGGGAAGCCTTCCAGTCGAGGTAGTCGGCCTGCTTCGCGCCGTGGCCCATGCGGAAGCGGGTGCCGAGACTGCCGGCGATGCGGCTCGGTGACAGCGCGCCGTCACCCATGAGGCCGCCCAGCACCACCTGCCACTGCTGCGGGCTGAGGCGGTGCGCCTGCGCCAGCATGACCCGGTCGCCGGGGACCAGCTCTCCGGCTTCCCGCCACCCACCCGGCGTACGGACCTGGTGGTTCGCGGTGACGCCCATCTGGGCCCGGCCGTTGCCCCCGGGACGGGCCACGGTGATCTGCAGGAACTGGTCGATCACCCCGTTGTCGAACCAGTTGACGACGCGCTTCGGGACGACGGCCCCGGCCTCGGGGTCGTAGGACAGGACCTCGACGGGCAGCTTCTGGCTGACGATGTTGCCGATCTTCTCGGTGCTGCCGTCGGCGAGGGTCACCCGGGTGCCGTAGGAGAAGCAGCCGAACATCACCCCGATCTTCTCGCGCAGCTGGTTGATGAAGATCGCGGTCGTGCCGCTGCTGTTCAGGGCGCCGGTCATCTTGCGGAGCGCCTGACTCATGAGCCGGGCCTGCAGGCCGACGTGGCTGTCGCCCATCTCGCCCTCGATCTCCGCACGCGGCACGAGCGCCGCCACCGAGTCGATGACGATGATGTCGAGCGCGCCGGAGCGGACCAGCATGTCGGCGATCTCGAGCGCCTGCTCTCCCGTGTCGGGCTGGGACACCAGCAGGGCGTCGGTGTCGACGCCGAGCTTCTTCGCGTACTCCGGATCGAGCGCGTGCTCGGCGTCGATGAACGCTGCGATCCCGCCGTTCGCCTGAGCGTTCGCCACCGCGTGCAACGCCACCGTAGTCTTCCCGCTACTCTCCGGTCCGTATATCTCGACCACCCGGCCGCGCGGCAAGCCGCCGATGCCGAGCGCGACGTCGAGCGCGATCGAGCCGGTGGGGATGGTCTGGATGGCCGGGCGCACGTCGTCGCCGAGGCGCATGACCGAGCCCTTGCCGAAGTTCTTGTCGATCTGGGCGAGGGCCATCTCCAGGGCCTTCTCGCGGTCCGGTCCTGCCATGGTGTCCTCCGGGTCGTGGGCTGCGGTCCGATCTGCGGTGACCGTAGGAGCGCCCACCGACAGGATCCGCTGTCGGAGGGCACCTGTGGAACACCCGGACAGGAGAACGCTAGGCCGAACACGTGTTCGAGGACGGGCGACACGCCGCAGCAGCCTCACCGGTCCCGCGGGTCGATCCCCTCCGTCGCCGCGCAGACGGCCCGCCAGACGGCCTGGGCGTCCTCGCCGGCCTCGAGCGCCTGGTCGACGGTGCGCCCGCCGAGCTCGGCGAGCACCTGGTCGGCGGCGTAGGAGGCGGCGTACGCGGCGCCGAACCGGCGCTCCATGCGCGCCCAGAAGTCGGTCAGCCGCACGCGCCCAGCGTAGGCAGGGGTCGGTGCGGCGCTCAGCGCAGGTACGCCGCGCCGCGCGCCCCGAGCCGCCGCGGCCCGGCCTCCGGGTCCGCCTCGGGCGGCAGGAGCCGCATCGCGCAGTGCAGCAATGTCACGCCGTGCTCGCCGACGAGCACCGGGTCGAGCCGCACCTCGGCCACCTCCGGCACCTCCTCGCCCAGCCGCGCCAGCCGCAGCAGCAGGTCCTCCAGCGCCCGCGTGTCGGCCACCGGGCCGCCCACCTCGCCGCGCAGCAGGGCGGAGCCGCGGAAGCACTGCACCAGCTCACCGGCGTCGCGGTCGGTCAGCGGCAACGTCCGGGTCGTGGCGTCGGCGAGCAGGCCGGCCACGACACCGCCGAGCCGCACCGACAGCAGCGGGCCGACGGCGGGGTCCTGCACGAGCCGGACCACCACCGACACCCCGGACGGCGCCATGGGCTGCACGAGCAGGTCGCCGGAGCCGACGTGCGCCTGCACCGCCTCGAACGCGCTGTCCAGCCCGTCGGGCTCGACGTCCAGGCGCACGGCCCCGAGGTCGACCCGCCCGCGCCACCGCACGTCGACGCTCTTCAGCGCGACCGGCCAGCCCAGCCGGTCGGCCGCGTCGCGCGCCTCGTCGAGCGTCGACACGGAGGCCGCGGGCCAGGCCGGCAGCCCCACCCCGGCCAGGACCTGCGCCGCCGCCTCCGGCGGCAGCCACCGCCCGTCGTGCGGGTGCGCGTCGACGACCCGGTGCGTCACGTCGAGGTCCAGCCCGTCCAGCGCCGGGACGACGCCCTGCGGACGGGCACGCCACGCGGCGTACGAGACGGCGCGGGACAGGGCGAGCGCGGCCGACTCCGGCGAGGCGTAGGACGGGACGGAGCCGCGGTCGGGGGCGCCGTCGGCGTCCGGCACGCACAAGCCGGGCGGCACGCCGTCGTGGCCGAGGAAGGAGGACAGCACGGGCAGCTCGACGTCGCGGGCCACAGCGAGCACCGCGGCGGCCATCTGCTCGACCTGCGGGTGCGGGGTGACGAGCACGAGCAGCGCGTCGACCTCACCGGACGCCGCGACCGAGCGCAGCGCCGCCTCGAACTCGCGCGGAGCCCCGAGCGGGCCCAGGTCGACCGGGTTGGTCGTCTCGGTGGTGGACAGCAGGGCCGCGAGCTCGGACTGCACGAGGTCCGGCAGGGACGGCACCTCGAGCCCGGCCGCGCGGCAGGCGTCGGCGGCGAGCGCGGCGAGGGCGCTGCTCGTGCCCACGACGCCGACCCGGCGCCCCCGCGGCAGCGGCTGGTGGGCCAGCAGCTGCGCGGCGTCGAACAGCTGGGCCAGCGTGTCGACCCGCACCACTCCGGCGCTCTCGAACAGCGCGTCGACGGCCGCGTCGCGCTCGCCGCGTCCGCTCTTGAGCGCCACGACCGGCTTGGTACGCCCGACGCCGCGGGCGATGCGGGCGAACTTGCGCGGGTTGCCGAAGCCCTGCAGGTGGAGCACCACGACGTCGGTGCGCGGGTCCTGCTGCCAGTACTGCAGCAGGTCGTTGCCCGACACGTCGGCGCGGTCGCCGATGGAGACGAACGTCGACACCCCGAGGGCCCGGCGGGCGGCGAGCTCGAGCAGGGTCCCGGCGAGCGCTCCGGACTGGCTGAACACGCCGACCCGCCCGGACGGCG
>JALYMN010000271.1 GCA_030773675.1 Actinomycetota bacterium | reverse complement strand
GGCGTCCTGCACGCACTCCTCGGCCAGGTCGAGGTCGCGGGTGACGCGCACCGTCGGGGCGAGCACGAAGGCCCACTCGCGGCGGTGCGCGTCGGCGACGGCGGCGCCGACGGCGGCGTCGACGGGCACGGCTCAGTCGAAGGTCATCACGGGGCGCACCTCGACCCCGCCGAACCGCGCCGGCACCTGCTGCGCCACGGCCAGCGCCTCGTCGAGGTCGGCCGCCTCGATGAGGTAGTAGCCGCCGAGCGCCTCCTTGGTCTCGGCGAACGGCCCGTCGGTGACGACGACCCCGCCCGCGCCGTCGCGGCGGACGGAGGTGGCGGTGCTCGTGGGCTGCAGCGCGTTGCCGCCGCGCAGCGCCGCACCGTGGTTCTGCGCGAACGCCTCGTGCTCCTTGTAGACCTGCTGCCAGGTCTCGCTGTCGGCGGTGGCGTACGCCGCCTCGTCCTCGTAGATCAGGACCAGGTACTGCGCCATGGCGGGATCCTCTCGGCTCGCAGGCCCGCTGTCCGGGCCTCCTGGCACTCCGACGCACGAGGACCCGGCGGATCGACACCGGCGGCCGAGCTTCTTCGCCGCGGGTGTGGGCGTGCAGCTGCGCGGGTGCCGCGGTGTCGGCCGCGAGCGGCGCGCTCCCGCGGCGACCGAGCCGACCCGGAGGTGAGCCCGGGAGGGTCAGCCGGCGTCGGCGTCCACCACGAGGACGTCGAGGGTGCGCGGACCGTGGACGCCCTCGACCCGGTTGAGCTCGATGTCGCTGGTGGCCGACGGACCGCTGATGAACGTGAGCGGCCGGGTCGGCTCGAGCCGGGCGACGCCCTCCGGGACGCCGGCCACGACCTGGTCGGTGCGGACGACGCACAGGTGCAGGTCGGGCACGAGGGTGATCGCCCGGCGGCCCTGGTCGGGGCTCGCGTCGAGCACGATCGTGCCGGTCTCGGCGATCGCGACCGCACACGCGGTGAGGACGCCGTCGACGCCGTCGAGGTCGGCGGTGGTGAGCGTCCCGTCGTCGACGAGCACCTCCCGGTCGTCGGCGCCGCCGGTCCAGGTGCCGGTCCAGTCGCCGGGCAGCCCGGCCGGGACGACGACCCGCCCGGCGGAGCGCTGTGCGAGGACGTCGGCGACGGTGGCCGGCAGGTCCGCGACGGTCGTGGGGTGCACCGTGGCCTTGTAGTCCTCCAGCCGGTCGACCAGCCGGTCGACGAGCACGTCGAGGGCGGGGACGTCGGCGCCGGCCGCACGGTAGGCCCGGGGCACCGGAGCGGCCGGGGGCTGCCCCGCCAGCGCGCCGCGGACCCGGGCGAGGACCTCCTCCCGGGCGCTCGCGCCGGGGTCGAGGGCGGTCACCGCCCGGCCCGGTGCGTCGCGGCCCACCACTGCCGGAACGTCTGCGCGGGCGGCTCGGGAGCGTCGCGGCTCGTCGTCCAGGTCGACAGCGGCCCGGGCAGGCTGGGGATGCGCCGGTCCTCGCCGCGCTGGCCCTTCGCGAGCAGCCGGCCCAGCCGGCTGGCGCTCTGGGCGAGCGCGAAGCGCCGCGGGTCGGACATGGTCCAGGACGCCGCCGCCATCGCCACCGCCTCCGCGCTCGGGGTCCGGGACCCCTCGCGGGCCGCCTCGGTGTGCTCGTTGCGCAGGTGCACGAGCATCGTCGGGATGTCGATCTTGACCGGGCAGGCGTCGTAGCAGGCGCCGCACAGCGACGAGGCGTAGGGGAGCGAGGCGTTGTCCTCGACGCCGGTGAGCTGCGGCGACAGCACCGCGCCGATCGGGCCGGGGTAGACCGAGCCGTAGGCGTGACCGCCGGTGCGCTCGTACACCGGGCAGACGTTGAGGCAGGCCGAGCAGCGGATGCAGTGCAACGCCGAGCGCCCGACCTCGTCGGCGAGCACCGCGGTGCGGCCGTTGTCGAGCAGCACCAGGTGGAACTCCTGCGGGCCGTCGCCCGGGGTCACCCCGGTCCACATCGAGGTGTAGGGGTTCATCCGCTCCCCGGTCGAGGAGCGGGGGAGCAGCTGCAGGAACACCTCGAGGTCGCGCCAGGTCGGCACGAGCTTCTCGATGCCCATGACCGTGATGAGCGTCTGCGGCAGCGTCAGGCACATCCGCCCGTTGCCCTCGGACTCCACGACGGCGAGCGTCCCGGTCTCGGCGACGGCGAAGTTCGCGCCGCTGATCGCGACCCGGGCGGAGAGGAACTTCTTGCGCAGGTGCCGGCGGGCGGCCATCGCGAGCACCCGCGGCTCGTCGGTCAGCCCATCGGGCAGCTCGGTGCCGAGCGGCGGCATCTCGCGCAGGAAGATCTCGCGGATCTCCGCGCGGTTGCGGTGGATCGCCGGGACGAGGATGTGGCTCGGCGCGTCGTGCCCGAGCTGCACGATGAGCTCGGCGAGGTCGGTCTCCCACGCGGCGATCCCGGCGTCCTCGAGCGCCTCGTTGAGCCCGATCTCCTGCGTGGCCATCGACTTGACCTTGACGACCTCGTCGCTGCCGGTGGCCTGCACCAGCTCGGTGACGATGCGGTTGGCCTCGTTGGCGTCGCCGGCCCAGTGCACGTGCCCGCCGCGCGCGGTCACCTGCTCCTCGAGCTGGACGAGCAGCTCGGGCAGCCGCGACATCGTGTCGGCCTTGAGCGCACTGCCGGCGTCGCGCAGCTGCTCCCAGTCGGGCACCTCCGACACCACACGCAGCCGCTTGTCGCGGATCGTCCCGGTTGCCTTGCCGATGTTGCGGCGCAGCTGGGTGTCGGCGAGCGCGCGGCGGGCGGCGACCGGGAAGGCTTCGCGGCCGCGCAGGTGCCCGACGCCGCGCGGCGCGGTCGGCGGCGCGTCCGCCCGCACGGCCGGCATGCCCGGCATCCCCAGGTCGACGGCGGTCACGGGTTCCTCCCCTGCGTCAGGACGGTCTCGCGCGCGTCGGCGCTCTCCGTCGTCTCCGTGCTGGCCAGGATCTCCGCCAGGTGGACGGTGCGCACCCCGGTGCGCAGCCGCGACAGCCCACCCCCGATGTGCATGAGGCAGGAGGAGTCGCCGGCGGTGCACACCTCCGCGCGGGTGCCGAGCACGTTGCGCATCTTGTCGGCGAGCATCGCGGTCGAGGTGTCGGCGTTCTTCACGGCGAACGTGCCGCCGAAGCCGCAGCACTGCTCGGCGTCCGGCAGCTCGACGAGCTCGAGCCCCCGCACCTCGCGCAGCAGCCGCAGCGGCTTGTCCCCGACCCGCAGCATCCGCAGCGAGTGGCAGGTCGGGTGGTAGGTGACGCGGTGCGGGAAGTAGGCGCCGACGTCGGTCACGCCCAGCACGTCGACGAGGAACTCCGACAGCTCGTAGGTGCGGGCCGCCACCTGCTCGGCGGCCTCCGCCAGCGCCTGGTCGCCCTGCCCGCGGGCGACCATCGCGTGCTGGTGGCGCACGGACCCGACGCACGACCCGGACGGCGCCACGACCGCGTCGTACGGCGCGAACACGTCCACGTGGTGCCGCACCAGCGGCAGCGCCTGCCGCTGGTAGCCGGTGTTCACGTGCATCTGCCCGCAGCAGGTCTGGGCCTGCGGGAACAGCACCTCGTGCCCCAGCCGCTCGAGCAGGCTCACCGTCGCGCGGCCCACGCTCGGGTAGAGCGTGTCGGCCAGACAGGTGACGAACAGGGCTACGCGCATCTCACGCCACTCCGGGTGTCGGGATCCGGCGACGAGGACAGGGCGCCGCGGCCGACTCTCCCACGCTGCGGCGCCCCGAGGGCCGGGCGGGCTGGGCCGGGCCCGGCCTCCCTCCTGCGGCCCTGTCGCGCGACACGCGGGCGTGTCGCGTGACCGGAGCCGCACCAGCGCCGGTCGGACCCGTCAGGGCGACGGCGGGCAGCGCGTGTACGTCAGCCGGGGGTCGCGGACGATCTCGTGCTCGTCGTACGGCTGCCGGCACTTCGGGCAGCGCGCCACCGGACCGGCCGCGGGAGGTCGCTCCGGCTCGTTGGGGTCGCCGAGCTGCGGCGGGCCCATGAAGGAGAACAGGAAGCGCTGCAGCCGCCCGAGCTGGCCGGGCGGGGGAGCACTCCTCTTGCGACGGAACACCGGCACCTCGGAGGAGTCGTCGGGGGAGCATCGTCGCCGACGGAGCGCGGGGCGCTCGGCCCAGGGTCGGGCGCAGGGCGAGGAACGGCAGAGCGAGCAGACGGGGGACCGCGTGGCCGGAGGCAGCCGGAAGCCAGGGCGCACGGTCGCGTCGCGGGTGCTCGCGCTGCTCGACGCCTTCGACGAGACGCACACGGTCCTCGGGGTCACCGACCTGGCCCGGCGCGCCGGCCTCCCGGTCAGCACCGCCCACCGCCTCGTCGCGGACCTCGAGGCGTGGGGCGCGCTGGCGCGGCGCTCCGACGGGCGCTACCAGGTCGGGCGCCGGCTCTGGCAGCTCGGCCTGCTCGCCCCGGTGCACCGCGAGCTGCGCGACGTCGCCCTCCCGCACATGCAGGACGTCCTGGCGACGACCGGCGACAACGTGCACCTCGCCGTCCGCGACGACCTCGAGGTGCTGTACGTCGAGGCATCCACGGCAACCGCGCCGTCCCCCTCGTCAGCGGCACCGGGGCGCGGCTGCCCCTGCACGCGACCGGCGTCGGCAAGGTGCTGCTCGCGGAGGCCCCGCCGGACGTCGTCGACCGGGTGCTGCGCGACCTGCCCGCGGTCACGCCGTACAGGTGACCCGGCCCGCCCAGCTGCGGCAGCAGCTCGCCGAGGTGCGCCGGCGCGGGCTCGCCCGGACGCACGACGAGATGACCCTGGGCACGGCGTCGATCGCCGTGCCCCTGCGCGACGCCGCCGGACAGGCCCGGGCCGCGCTCGGCATCGTGGTGACCGGCACGCGCCCCGACCTCACCCGGCAGCTCCCGGCGCTACAGGTGGCGGCGCGCGCCATCGGTCGCGGGCTGGCGGACGGGTCGTTCCGCTGAGCGGGACGAGCTGTGGCGCTGCTCACCGCCGTGCGGCAGCCTCGACGGTGGGCGGTGCGCGGCGTCGCTCCCGGTCGCGCAGGCCCCTCGACGGGACCGGACCGGCGGCTCCAGGAGGTACCCGTGCGCACCCAGGTCGCCATCGTCGGAGCCGGCCCGGCCGGGCTGGTGCTGTCGCACCTGCTGCACCTGCAGGGCATCGAGAGCGTGGTGCTCGACCGGCGCAGCCGGCAGGACATCGAGGAGACCGTCCGCGCGGGCGTGCTCGAGCAGGGCACGGTCGACCTGCTCGTCGAGACCGGGCTCGGCGACCGGCTCAAGGCTCAGGGCGCCGAGCACGGCGGCATCCACCTGCGCTTCGGCGGCGAGACGCACCGGATCGACTTCCAGGCGCTGACGGGGAGGTCGGTCACGGTCTACGCCCAGCACGAGGTGCTCAAGGACCTCATCGCCGCCCGGCTGGCCGCCGGCGGGACGATAGCGTTCGGCGTCGACGACAGCTGGGTGGAGGACGTCACCACCGACCGGCCCCGGGTCCGGTACCTCGTCGACGGCGTCGAGCACGTGGTCGAGGCCGACGTCGTCGCGGCCTGCGAGGGCTCCCAGACCCGGTCGCGGTCGCTCATCCCCGAGGGCGAGGTGCGCCGCGACTACTTCCGGCAGTACCCCTTCGCCTGGTTCGGCATCCTGGCCGAGGCGCCGCCGTCGTCCGAGGAGCTGATCTACGCGCACTCCGAGCGCGGCTTCGCGCTGGTGAGCACCCGCTCGCCGACCGTGCAGCGCATGTACTTCCAGTGCCACCCCACCGAGCAGGTCGACGGCTGGTTCGACGACCGGATCTGGGCGGAGCTGACCGCCCGGGTCGGCGGCGAGCTCAACACCGGGCCGATCTTCTCGAAGGCCGTGCTGCAGTTCCGCAGCTTCGTCTGCGAGCCGATGCAGCACGGGCGGATGTTCCTGGCCGGCGACACCGCGCACACCGTCCCGCCGACCGGCGCCAAGGGCATGAACCTCGCGATCGCCGACGTCCACGTGCTGACCGGGGCGCTCACCGCGTTCTACCGGTCCGGCCGGACCGACCTGCTCGACGCCTACACGGCGACCGCGCTCGACCGGGTGTGGCGGGCCCAGCACTTCTCGTACTGGATGACGAGCATGCTGCACCGCTTCCCCGACGCCACCGACTTCGACCTGCGCCGGCAGACCGCCGAGCTCAGGACCGTGACCGGCTCCGAGGCCGGCTCGCGGCTGCTGGCCGAGAACTACGTCGGCCTGCCGCTGCCGTGACCCCGGCGACCTCCGACCCGACGACAGGGAGAACCATGACCAGCCCAGCGGCGACCGCCGCCACCGCCGGCGGCCTGCTGTTGCCGCACTACCCGGCCGTGCCGGACGGCGTGCACGCGCCGCTGCTGTCGCCGGGCTACCGGTCCACCGGCGGTCGCGCGCCCCGGCTGGCGCCGGTCGACCTGCCGCAGCGGCTCACCGAGGTGACCGGGCCGCTGCTCGGCGAGGGCCGGGTCGGCGAGCGCGACGCCGACCTCACCGCGCAGGGCGACGTCGAGCCGGTGGGGCAGCGCATCGTCGTGCTCGGCCAGGTGCGCGACAGCGACGGCCGCCCGCTGCCGCACACGCTCGTGGAGGTCTGGCAGGCCAACGCGGCGGGTCGCTACCGGCACCTCGGCGACCAGTGGCCGGCGCCGCTGGACCCGGGCTTCGTCGGGGTCGGCCGCACGCTCACCGACGCGGACGGCAGGTACCGGTTCACGACGGTCAAGCCGGGCGCTTATCCCTGGAAGAACCACGCCAACGCCTGGCGGCCCGCGCACATCCACTTCTCGCTGTTCGGCCGGGCGTTTCCCCAGCGCCTGGTCACGCAGATGTACTTCCCGGACGATCCGCTGTTCGGTCAGGACCCGATCTTCGGCGCGGTGCCGGAGCAGGCCCGGTACCGGATGGTCAGCCGCTTATCCCTCGAGCGAACGCAGCCGGAGTGGGCGCTGGCGTTCGAGTTCGACATCGTCCTGCGCGGCCGGGACGCGACGCCGTTCGAGGAACACGACGAGGAGGACGGCGAGTGAGGTACAGCGTGAGCCGCGGGAGCGCCGCCCCCGAGGGCCTGACGCCGTCGCAGACCGTGGGGCCTTACCTGTCGATCGCGCTGCACTGGGACGACGGCCCCGACGTCGTCCCGGACGGCACGCCCGGCGCCGTCTGGCTGCGCGGCCGCGTGCTGGACGGCGACGGGACGCCCGTGCCCGACGCGCTCGTCGAGACGTGGCAGGCCGACCCGGACGGCCGGTTCGACCACCCGGACGACCCGCGGGGCGCGGTCGCGCCGTCCGTGCCGGGCTTTCGGGGGTTCGGCCGCTCGGAGACCCTGGACGGCGAGTACGCCGTGCGCACGCTCAAGCCCGGCCGCGTGCCGGACGGGCAGGGCGGGCTGCAGGCGCCGCACGTCGACGTGTCGGTGTTCGCCCGCGGCCTGCTCGACCGTGTCGTGACGCGGCTGTACTTCGCCGACGAGGCGGAGGCCAACGCACAGGACCCGGTGCTGCAGGCGCTGCCGCCCGAGCGCCGGGAGACGCTCGTCGCCCAGCCCAACGAGGACGGCTACCGCCTCGACGTCGTGCTGCAGGGAGACGGCGAGACCGTCTTCTTCCGTGTCTGACCCCGCTCCCGCGACGCCGGACGGCCTGTTCGGCGGGGTGCTCGGCCGCGGGCCGGTCGCGGCAGCGGTGTCCGACGTGGCCTGGCTGCGCGCGCTGCTCGACGCCGAGG
>JALYMN010000270.1 GCA_030773675.1 Actinomycetota bacterium | reverse complement strand
CACCGGGTCTTCTTCGGCGGGGACACCGGCTACACGCCCGCCTTCGCCGAGCTCGGCGCCCGGCTGGGCCCCTTCGACCTGACGCTGCTGCCCATCGGTGCCTACAACGACGCCTGGCACGCCATCCACATGGACCCGGAGGAGGCGGTGCGGGCCCACGGTGACCTCGGCGGGCGGGTGCTCCTCCCCATCCACTGGGCGACGTTCAACCTGGCCTTCCACCGCTGGGCGGAGCCGGTGCAGCGGGTGCTGACGGCCGCCGCGCGGTCGCGGGCCGAGGTCGTCGTCCCGCTGCCCGGTGAGCGGGTCGACGTCCTGGACCCGCCGCCGCTCCGGGACTGGTGGACGGCGGTCGGCTCGATGGAGGACCGTCCCGGCTCCGCGGACGACGCGGGGAACGGGAGCGCCGTCCTGGCGCGCACGCTGTCCCGGCTGCTCACCCTGCTGCCGGACTGAGCGGGCTCAGCGCAGGAGCTTGGACAGCCGGCGGTCGGCCAGCGGCTTCCCGCCGGTCTGGCACGTCGGGCAGTACTGCAACGAGGTGTCGGCGAAGCTGACCTCCCGCACGGTGTCGCCGCAGACCGGGCACGGCAGCCCGGTGCGCGCGTGCACCATGAGGCCCGAGCGCTTCTCCCCCTTGAGCGTCCCGGCCTTCTGGCCCAGCTGGCGGGCGAGCGCGTCGGTCAGCGTGCCCCGCATCGCGTCGTAGAGACGGACCAGTTCGTCCTCGGTCAGCTTGTCGGCCATCTTGAACGGCGAGAGCCGGGCGGCATGCAGGATCTCGTCGGAGTAGGCGTTGCCGATCCCGCTGAGCAGCGTCTGGTCGGTCAGCGCGCCCTTGAGCTGCCCGCTGCGGGAGGCCATCAGCCGGGCGAAAGTCTCCCGGTCCACGTCGAGGGCGCCGGGGCCCAGGCGGGCGATGCCCGGGACCTCCGCCGGCGACCGGACGACGTAGAGCGCCAGCCCCTTCCGGGTGCCCTGTTCGGTGAGGTCGAAGCCCTCGGCGGGAGTCCCGTGCTCGGAGTCGAGGTGCGCGCGCAGCGCCAGCGGCCCCTTCCCGGGCCTGGGCGGGGCCGGGGGCAGGCCGGTGCGCCAGTGCAGCCACCCGGCTCGAGCCAGGTGGACGACGAGGTGCAGCCCGGAGACGTCGAGGTCGAGGAACTTGCCGTGCCGGCTCGCGCCGGTGATCTCCAGGCCGGCGAGGGCGGACAGCGGCGGGTCGAACGTCTTGATCGCCTGCACCGCAGCCAGATCGAGCCGCGTCAGCACGCGGCCGACGGCGTTCTCCCGCAGGAACGCGGCCAGCGCCTCCACCTCGGGCAACTCGGGCACCCGGCCATCCTCCCCGAGGTCCTCCCTCGTCCGCCGGGATTCCGTTGCCGGAAGCCCCGATCGGGTGCCCACATTGCGGGCGTTGTCCGTGCAGTGCGTGCGCTGCAACGCACGCAATGGTGGAGGAGCACTCGCACAGCACACCGGCGGGATCGTCCTTACCCTCGGCCGGCGCCTACCGCCCTGCTCTGGTTCCGGCGCGACCTCCGGCTCGGCGACCACCCGGCCCTGCTGACCGCGCTGGAAGCAGCCGGGCCCGACGGGTCGGTCCTGCCGGTGTTCGTGGTCGACGAACGCCTCTGGGGCCCGTCCGGGAACCCGCGCCGCCGCTTCCTGCTCGACTGCCTGGCCGAGCTGCGGGAGCAGACCGACGGCGCACTGGTGCTGCGCTCGGGAGATCCCTCGCGGGTGATCCCGGAGCTGGTGGCCGAGGTGGGCCCGGAGAGCGTGCACGTGTCGGCCGACGCCGGCCCCTACGGGCGGCGGCGGGACGACGCCGTCGAGGGTGCGCTGGCCGGTGTTCCGCTGCTGCGTACCGGCTCTCCCTACGCCGTCACGCCCGGCCGGGTGACCAAGGCCGACGGAACGCCCTTCAAGGTCTTCTCCCCGTGCTCGCGGGCCTGGCGCGAGCACGGCTGGCGGGCTCCGGCCCCCCGTCCGCAGGCCGTTCGGTGGAACTCCGGCGTCCGCTCCGAGGATCCGCCCCCGGTCCCGCAGGTGGACGCCGAGCTGCCGCCGGCCGGTGAGGCCGCCGCCCTGGCCGCCTGGGAGCGGTTCAAGGAGGAGCGGCTGACCGGCTACGACGGGGCGCGCAACTCCCCGGGGATCGAGGGGACCAGCCGGATGTCGGCGTACCTGAAGTACGGGTGCATCCACCCGCGCACCCAGCTGGCCGACCTCGCCGGGAACGAGGAGGAGGCCGCTCGCCGCTACACCGACGAGCTCGCCTGGCGGGACTTCTACGCCGACGTCCTGTGGCACCGGCCCGACTCGGCCCGGGAGGACCTCGATCCCCCGCTCTCCGGGATGGACCACGACTCGGGGCCCGACGCCGAATCCCTCGTCGCCGCCTGGGAACAGGGCCGGACCGGCTTCCCGATCGTCGACGCCGGCATGCGGCAGCTGCTCGGCGAGGCCTACGTGCACAACCGGGTGCGGATGATCGTCGCGTCGTTCTACGTCAAGGACCTGCACCAGCACTGGCGTCGCGGCGCGAGGTACTTCCTGCAGCACCTCGTCGACGGCGACTTGGGCAGCAACAACCACGGATGGCAGTGGGTCGCGGGAACGGGCACGGACGCCTCGCCGTACTACCGGGTCTTCAATCCCGTCACGCAGGGCAAGAAGTTCGACCCCGAGGGCGCCTACGTCAAGCGCTGGGTGCCGGAGCTGCGCGACCTCGACCCGGAGCACGTGCACGAGCCGTGGACGGCGCCGGGAGGCGTCCCGGCCGGATATCCCGCGCCGATCGTCGACCACGCGCACGAGAGACTGGTCGCCCTCGACCGCTACAACCGCGTACGGGACCGCTGAGCCCGCCGCCTGATCCCGGCGCCCGGCGCGCCGCCGGGACAAGGTGGCGGGCTCAACGGCCCCGTACGCGGTTGTAGCGGTCGAGGGCGACCAGTCGCTCGGCGCGTGATCGATGATCGGCGCGGGATATCCGGCCGGGACGCCTCCCGGCGCCGTCCACGGCTCGTGCACGTGCTCCGGGTCGAGGTCGCGCAGCTCCGGCACCCAGCGCTTGACGTAGGCGCCCTCGGGGTCGA
>JALYMN010000269.1 GCA_030773675.1 Actinomycetota bacterium | reverse complement strand
CTGCTCGGCGCCGGGCTCGCCGCGCTGCTCGTCGCGGTCAGCCAGGGCGCCCGCTGGGGCCTGTCGCCGCGGCTCGTCGGGCTGCTCGCGCTCGCCGTCGTCCTGCTCGTCGGGTGGGCGCGGCACGAGCTGCGCGCCGAGGCGCCGCTCGTGGACCTCCGCCTGCTGCGGTCCCGCGCGGTGCTGACCGCCGCGGTCACCGGCGTCCTGGCCGGCGTGGGCATGTACCTGCTGCTGTCGATCGTCACGCGCTTCGTGCAGACCCCCGAGGACGCCGGCTACGGGTTCGGCGCCTCGACCGTGGTCGCCGGTCTGGTGCTGCTGCCGTTCTCGCTGACCAGCGTCGTGGCGAGCCGGGTCGCCCCGCTCATCGCCCGGCACACCACGCCGACCGCCGTGCTGCCGCTGGGCTCGGCGGTGTTCCTCGCCGCCGCGCTCGCCTTCGCCCTCGTCCACGACGCCCTGTGGCAGGTGTTCGTCGTCATGGGGATCGCCGGCCTCGGCGTCGGCTGCACCTTCGCCGCCCTGCCCGGTCTGATCCTGCCGGCCGTGCCGGCGTCCGAGACCGGCAGCGCCATGGGGTTCAACCAGGTGCTGCGGATGGTCGGGTTCTCGGTGGGCAGCGCGCTGTCGGCCACCGTGCTCGAGCTGCACACCCCGCGCGGCGCGGCGCTGCCGACCGAGGACGGCTACCTCGCGGCCGGCCTCGTCTGCGCCGCGGTCTGGGTGCTGGCCGGGCTGCTCAGCGCCGTCCTGCCGGGGCGGCCCGGGCGGGCGGCCCGTCCGTCCCCGGCGCTCGCGACGGTCCCCCCGTGAGCCGGCGGGACGCCGCGCCCGCGCACCGGCGCGACGCTGCCCGCAGCCGCCGGCTGCTGCAGGAGGCGGCTGCCGGGCTGTTCGCCGAGCGCGGTTTCGACGGCACCACGCTGCGTGAGGTGGCGGAGCGGGCCGGCGTCGACGCCGCGCTCGTCGCCCGCTACTTCGGCAGCAAGACCGGCCTGTACGTCGCCACCCTGGCGGCGGAGGGCGGCGACGTGCCCGCGGACCTGCTCGAGCGGGAGCGGACGGCGCAGCTGCTCGACCGAGTCCAGCGGCGCGGCACCGCGCCCGTGCTGCAGACGGTCGTCCGGCCGCTGGACGACGAGCCGGCCCAGCGGGCGGCCCGCGAGGCGGTGCACGCGCGCCTGGTCGGGCCGCTGCGCGCCCGGTTCGAGGCCGCCGGGCTCGACCGCACGCAGCTGCGCGCCGAGCTCGCCGTCGCGGCCTTCGCCGGGATCGCCCTGGCCCGCACCGCCGGGACGCTGGACCGGCTGGCCGCGGCGTCGTCCGACGAGCTCGTCGAGCTGGTCGTGGACCTGCTCGCCCAGCCCCTCGCCGAGGACCTGACGCACTCCTGCATCACGACGGGCGGCCCGGGTAGCCCTGCGCCGTGGGATTCCAGGTGACAGAGGTGCAGAAGGCGCTCAAGGGCTTCGACTACCCGGGCGGGTCGGACGACCTCGCCCGGCACGCCGAGGGCAACGGGGCCGATCCGGAGCTCGTCGAGGCCCTCCGCGGTCTGAAGAAGGACGACGGCTTCGACGGGCCGAACGCGGTGATGCACGAGCTCAAGGAGCAGGCCGACGCGCTCGGCGGCCGGACACCGGGCGGGCGCACCCAGCGCGAGACCAAGGACGTGCAGGGACCGGCGTTCCAGGTGACCGAGGTGCAGAAGGCGCTCAAGGGCGCGGACTATCCGATGGACGGTCAGCAGCTCGCCGACCTGGCGCGCTCCAACGGGGGCAGCGACGAGCTCGTCGAGGCGCTGCGCGGGCTGCGGCAGGTGGAGGGGCCCAACGGCGTCATGAAAGAGCTCAAGGAGCACCTCGGCGGGCCGACCGGGGGCGGCGACAGCTCCTGAGCACTGGCCGGGCGGGAGTCGCGGGTCAGCCGCCGACGGCCGCGACCCGCTCCGCCGTCCGGGACAGGTGCTCGCTCATCAGCTCGGTGGCGCGCACGGCGTCGCGGGCGGCGAGGGCGTCGACGAGCGCCCGGTGCTCCTCCACGCCGCGACGGCCGTGCAGGGGTGCCGCCGCGCGGGCGCGCTCCAGCGACATGAGCAGGGGCCCGTGCAGCGACTCCACGAGCATCGCTACCGCCCGGTTGTGCGCCGCCTGGGCGTAGCGCGTGTGCCACTCGGCCGACAGCTCGAGCGGGTACTCGTCGCCCTGCAGCGCCGCGCTGCTGCGATCGCAGATCTCGTAGAGCGCCGCGACGTCGTCCTCGGTCGCGCGCTCGCAGACGAGCGGCACGATGCCGAGCTCGAATACCCGGCGCGCCTCCGTGACCTCCACCGCCGTCAGACTGGCCAGGGTGATGAGGTCGCTGATGCCCTCGCCGACGCGCTGACTGCTGGGCACCGTCACGAACGCCCCGCCGCGCGCGCCGACGCGGATCTCCACCAGTCCGTTGGCCTCGAGCACCCGGAGCGCCTCGCGCACCGTCACCCGGCTCACGCCGAAGCGCTCGCACAGCTCCCGCTCGGACGGCAGCCGGTCGCCCGCGGACAGCCGGCCCTGACGGATCAGCAGCCGGATCTGGTCGACGATGACCTCGGAGATGCGCCCGATGCTGACCCGGCTGAGCAGGTCGCCCTTGCCGCCACTGGAGGGCGCCGCGGCTGCAGCGGTCGTTCCGGGACGCGTCACGTCCGCAGCGTAGTCGCGGTCCTGCCGGGCACGGTCGCGCTCGGCGACGGAGGCGCACACCTGCTGTTGTCCTTCCGGGCAGCGCCTGGTCTAATGGACAGACCAAAGAGGACGAGTGCGGCCCCCGCGCCTGCCCAGGAGAGGAGCCCTGTGCCCAAGGTTGTGTACGTCGGCGACACCGGCCAGGAGCACGCGATCGACGCCGCCGTCGGCGAGTCGGTCATGTCGGCGGCGGTGAAGAACGGCGTGCCCGGCATCGTGGGCGAGTGCGGGGGCAACGCGTCCTGCGCCACCTGCCACGTCTGGGTGCGCGAGGAGTTCCTGCCGCTACTCGACGAGATCGAAGAGATGGAGGAGGACCTCCTCGACATGGGCGTGTCGGAGCGGCGCCCCACCAGCCGGCTGTCCTGCCAGGTCGAGGTCACACCCGAGCTCGACGGGCTCGTCGTCGACGTCCCGGCGGACCAGCCCTGACAGGTTGACAGTCCCCCTCAAAGGTATGACAGTTAGTCCTACCTCTCCGGTCGCCGCCGTCAGGCGTCCCCGGGCAGCCCTCAGTAGGGAGAAGCGCGTGCTTCGCAAGGACATCAACGAGCTGCTCACCCAGACCGGGCCGAAGACCGCCATGGGCGAGCTGTTCCGCCAGTACTGGATTCCCGCGCTGCTCGCCGAGGAGCTCCCCGAGAACGACTGCCCGCAGGTGCGGGTCAAGCTGCTGTCCGAGCGGCTGCTCGCCTTCCGCGACAGCGAGGGCCGCTACGGCCTCGTCGACGAGTTCTGCGCGCACCGCGGCGCGAGCCTGTGGTTCGGCCGCGTCGAGGACTCCGGACTGCGCTGCGCCTACCACGGCTGGAAGTTCGACGTCACCGGTCAGTGCGTCGAGGTGCCGTCGGAGGCCGACAACTCGAGCTTCTGCCAGAACGTCAGGCTCCGGTCGTACCCGCTCGTCGAGATCGGCGACGTGCTGTGGACCTACATGGGAGACCCGGGCACGCAGCCGCCGCTGCCCGAGTGGGAGTTCGCGCTCGTCCCGGCGGAGCAGACCTACACCTCCAAGCGCTGGCAGCAGTGCAACTGGCTGCAGGCCTTCGAGGGCGGCATCGACTCCAGCCACGTCACCTTCCTGCACTCCGGCGGCCTCAAGACCGACCCGCTGTTCAAGGGCGCCAAGGGCAACGAGTACAACCTCAACGACACCAAGCCGTTCTTCGAGGTGGCCGACAGCCCCGGCGGCCTGTTCGTGGGCGCGCGCCGCAACGCCGAGAACGGCAACTACTACTGGCGCATCACGCCGTGGGTCATGCCCTGCTTCACCCTGGTCCCGCCGCGCGGCGACCACCCGATCCACGGGCACTTCTGGATCCCGATCGACGACGAGAACTGCTGGGCCTGGAGCTTCGACTACCACCCGGTGCGCCCGCTCACCACGGTCGAGCGGCAGGCCATGATCGACGGCCACGGCATCCACAGCGAGAACATCCCGGGCACCTACCGGCCGGTCGCCAACCTGGACAACGACTACCTGATGGACCGCGAGGCGCAGCGGCGCGGCGAGCTGTACTCGGGCGTCAAGGGCATCGCGATCCAGGACTCGTCGCTGCAGGAGAGCATGGGCCCGATCGTCGACCGCACCAAGGAGCGGCTCGTCCCGGCGGACAGCGGCATCATCAAGGCCCGCGCCAAGCTGCGGAAGGCCGCCGTCGCGCTGCGCGACGAGGGCGTCACGCCTCCCGGCGTCGACCCGGCGCACCACCACGTCCGTTCAGCGGCCGTCGTGCTGCCGGCCGCGGAGTCTTTCCTCGACTCCTGCCGCGAGGTCGTCCGCGTCGTCCCCGGCGCGCCCGTGGCCTCCGTCTGATGGCTGCCCCCATTCTCGCCAACTCCTGCGCCCGGGCCGCGACCGCGGCTGAGGCGCGCTACCGGATCGACTACCCGCTCGCCCCGGCGCGCGGCGCCCGGGTCATCGCGCTCGACGAGGGCGCGGCCGAGGTCGCGCGGCGGGTCGCCGGCGAGTCCTGGACGAACGCCCGCTTCTTCGTCTGCGAGCCCGACGCCGAAGGCGTGCGGCTGCGCGGCATCGGCGGAGCGGCCGCCGACCTCGCCGAGCAGCTCATCGACGCCGACGTCGTCGTCATGATCGCGTCCGAGGACGCCGGTGCCGGCTGTGCGTACGCCATCGGCAAGGCCTGCTGGGAGCGGTCGATCATGACCGCGGGGCTCGTGCTGGGCGACGGCTTCGAGGCCGAGCACGCGGTGGCGGCGCTGCGGCCGCACGCGCGGGTGCTGCTGCCGTCGGCCGACGAGACCGACGTGGTGGAGCTGCTCACGGCCCTGCGCGCCTGAGCGGGCGGACCTCATGAGCGACAAGGTCACGCTGCGCACACTCGCCCGGATGAAGGAGGAGCAGCGCAAGATCGTCGGCGTCGTGGCCTGGGACTACCAGGTCGCCCGCATCGTCGACCGGGCCGGCGTGGAGATCGTCTCCGTCGGCGACACCGTCGGGGTCAACCTCTGGGGGCACGCCAACCCGTTCGAGGTGACGATGGACCAGATGCTCACGGTGACGCAGGCGGTGCGCCGCGGTGTCACGCGCGCCCTGGTCAGCGCCGACTTCCCGTTCGGGCCGCTGCAGGAGGGTCCGGCGAGTGCGGTGCGCGCCGCCGTCCGGTTCGTCAAGGAGGCGGGGGTCGACCTGGTCAAGCTCGACGGCGCCGCCGACCACCTCGACGCGGTCGAGGCCGTCACCCGGGCCGGCATCCCGGTGTTCGCGCAGTTCGGAATCACGCCGCAGACCGCGCTGCGGTACGGGGTGGAGTACAAGTCCGTCCCGTCCGCCGCCGACGCGGTGCCGGCGGAGCTCACCGAGGAGATGGTCGCCGAGGCCAAGGCGCTGGAGGAGGCGGGCGCGGTCCTGCTGAACTTCACCAACTCCGGCCCGGTCGTCGGGGCGGCCGTCGTGGAGGCGGTCGGCGTCCCGGTCGTCGGCGGCTTCGGCGGCGGGCCGTGGCTCGACGGGCGCATGCGGATGGCTCACGCGGCGATCGGCTACGCCGCCTCGGCGCTGGACGCGGCGCCGTCCGACGTCTACGCGAACGTCGCGCAGACCACGCTGGAGGCCATCACGGCGTACGCCGAGGACGTGCGGGCGGCGCGACAGCTGCCCGGCGGCATCCCGGTCCCGCCCGCCTCCTGACGTCTCGTCCCCACGCCCGAGAGGACCGCCGTGCCCACTGCCGTCGCCGACGGGATCCCGACCCGCTACGAGGTGACGGGCGACGGCCCGCCGCTGCTCATGTTCTCTCCGGGCGGGTTCGACTCGACCCTGGAGAGCTGGCGCACGGTCGGCATCTACAAGCGGCTCGACCTGCTCGAGCACCTGCCCCGGCGCTACAGCTGCATCACCTTCGACCGGCGCGAGTCCGGGCAGTCGGGCGGTCGCGTCGAGCGCATCTCCTGGGACTCCTACGTCGCCCAGGGCATGGGCCTGCTCGACGCGCTCGGGATCGAGCGGGCGCACCTCATGGGCGGCTGCGTCGGCTGCTCCGCGGTCGCGGCCTGCGGCGTGGCCTTCCCCGAGCGCGTGGCGAGCATGGTGCTGTTCTCACCGGCCGGCGGGGTGAGGTACCGGATCAAGCAGCACGCCCGTTTCACCCGGCACCTGTCCTACGTCGACGAGCACGGGCTCGGCGCGGTGGTCGAGCTCGTCCGCGGGTCCGACAAGGGCTTCACCGCCGACCCGCGCGTGGGGCCGTGGAACAGCGTGATCCGCACCGACCCCGGCTTCGCCGCGTCGTACGCGGCGCTCGACCCGGCGCGCTACGCGGTCGTGGTGAGCGGGCTGACGCGGCTGCTGTACGACCGCGACACCGTGTCGGGAGCCGAGCCCGAGGACCTGCTCGGGCTCGAGGTCCCGGCGCTCGTCGTGCCGGGTCAGGACGAGTCGCACGCGCCGTCGGCCGCGCGCTACCTGCAGGAGTGCCTGCCGCAGGTGCAGTACTGGGACGTGCCGGTCGTCGAGCAGACGGCGGAGACCGCGCCCGCGCGGATCCTCGAGTTCCTGGACGGCGTGCCGCTGGAGCGGTAGGGGCTCGAGCGCGGCAATGGCTCAGGTGGGCCATGTCGAGACGGTGCCGGTCGGCGTAACGTCCGCCGCCCCGACGTCCGGACAACTGGTAGGACAGC
>JALYMN010000268.1 GCA_030773675.1 Actinomycetota bacterium | reverse complement strand
ACACTGGAGTTGGAATCCCGGTGGTCGAAGTGCAGCGCGTGTTCGAGCCCCTTTGGAGAGGCGGCGAGGCCCGAGCATCGCGACCACGCGACGGCGCGGGCCTCGGGCTGCCCATCTCCCGTTCGATTGTGGAGGTCCACGGCGGGCGCATCTACGTCGCTGAGACCTCGGCTCGCGGGACACATATCCGCTTCACGCTCCCGCGCGCCGCCGCCACCGGCGCAAACGAGCGAGGAGCGCCTCGCGAGTCCGAGGACCTGAACGGACAGGGGACAAGCAGACAGCGGAATCTGCACGCGCCCCACCGCGCGAAACGCGAGTAGCTCTCTCACGCGCCCCACGCGAACCGCGACGGAGACTCCGGCGAGGAGCCCGCCCAGGAGCGCGAATCTGCGAGCAGGCCGTTGCTCGAGGTGGTGGGTGTAGAGGCTCCGGGACAGCGCGGCGCGCGTGACGCTGCCGGTGGCCGAGCCGTTCGCCGGGCCGGAGGGGAAGAGACCCGCACTGCGGGATCACGGCGAGCTCGGCGTGGGGTAGCCGACGCACCGCGCTGTGGGCGTGCACCACGGGCACGACCGCGTCGTTGGCGCCCCACACCACCAGGGTGGGCATCGGCAGGCGGTGCAGCTGATCGAGCAGCACCTCGCGCTGTCCCCACGGCCCGAGCACCGCCCGCTTGGCGGCGATCGAGGCGTCGAGGAACCCGGGCAGCAGCGCCAGGCGGCGCTGCTCGGCCAGCCAGCTCGCCGGAGCACGGTCGTACCGCCAGAACAGCTGCGAGAGCCGCGACAGGGCGCGCAGAGAACCACCAAACGGAGAACGCGCGGTGGCGACCGCGAACTCGCCCGCCCACGGCAGCGACTCGAGCGCGAGCAACGGGCTGACCTCCGGGCCCAGACCGGCGCCGTCGAGCAGTACGAGGGCGGGAAAGCGGTCGGGTTCGGCGAGCGCCTGCCGCAGGGCCACCAGGCCGCCGATCGAATGGCCGACCAGCACGCAGCGGTCAAGCCCGAGGGCGTCGAGGAACCCCCGCATGAACCGCGTCATGTACTCGCGCGAGTAGTCGCGCCGCGGCTTGTCGGTGTCGGCGTGGCCGGGCAGGCTGGGCGCGAAGACCCGGTGCGCGCGTGCCAGCGCCGGCATCACCCACTGCCACACCGCGGGGCTGTCACCGTCGCCGTGCAGCAGCACCAGCGGCACGCCCTCCCCGGCCGTCAGGACCTGCGCCGTGACGCCGTCGACGCCAACCTGCCGCTCTCGGATGACGGCGGCAAACCGCTGCTCGATGATCACGCCCTCATCTCCCTGCGCCGCCGCCCACACCTGTTAGGCGGGAGACCGTCGAGGCTCGAGCCAAATCCGATCGGGCGCCGCTTCCGCAGGGCGGCTTCCCTCCCGCTCGCCCTCGTGGCCGCCTCTCGCGGTGACCGATGGAGGGATCTCTCGACGCGACGCGCCAGCGTTCCGCAACCCTGAATCGCCACGTGTCGTCGATGGCCGGGCGAGCGGCTCCGCCTGTTCGGAGGCGCGACGTGCCTGTTGGTTCTGGCATCGCAAGCTGCGTGACTTCGTCGCCTACGTCAGGAAGTCGCGCGCCGCTGACGTGTAGGCGTCGGCCATATCGCGCGTGAACTTGGCCTGGGCGCCGGCAATGGCGGAGATCAGCTCCAGCTGGCTGGCCTCTCCGACGGCCTCCTGCAGGTCGGCAATGCTCTTCAGCGCCTTTTCGTACAGCTCCAGAGAACTGAGACCCGCCCTCACGCTCGTCTCGATGATCCGCTCGTTGAGTTCGTGAATATGCTGGGACGCCGCAACGGCGTCGGCGTCGTTGGACTTCGAAAACGGATTCTCCATGAGGGCTCTCTCCCGGGGTGCGGGGGGAAGAAGGGCGGGCGGGTCCGCCCGAAGCGCGGACCGCCCGGGGGCTAGGGCGTTCCGTTCCGACGCTGCACGGCTAGGCGGCGCGCCCCCCGATCTGCTGGTTAGGGCGACGAGCAAGCAGCGGGCGATCGGCGCGGAGTGGGAGATGGTTCAAGTGGGACTCACCGGACACCGCTGTGGTTGCCGCCGGCGGCAACCTGCCGTCGGCGAGTCCCGGAGGAATACCGCGCGTTCCCTAACAATTCACACAAGGACGGCTCGCGCCCCGCTCGCCTCAGCGACCAGCCATCGAGGTGAGGAGCGCGTGGAACAGGTCGACCATCCGTCCGCGCTCGGCCCGCCGGCCCCCGCCCGCCTT
>JALYMN010000267.1 GCA_030773675.1 Actinomycetota bacterium | reverse complement strand
ACGCCTCCTACTCCTTGTACTCCCTGTCCGAGGAGCACGAGCTCCTCCGCAAGTCCGTCCGCCAGCTCGCCGAGGACAAGATCGCTCCGCGCGCCGCGGACATCGACGAGACCGCCGAGTACCCGTGGGACGTGCACGAGGAGCTGAAGAAGGCCGACCTGCTGGCGCTGCACGTGCCCGAGCAGTACGGCGGCCCCGGCGCCGACCGGATCGCGCACTGCATCGCGGTGGAGGAGGTCGCGCGGGTCTGCGCGTCGTCCAGCCTCATCGTCGGGGTGAACAAGCTCGGCACGATGGGGCTGATCCTGTCCGGCAGCGAGGAGCTGAAGCAGCGCTACCTGCCGCAGGTCGCCTCCGGCGAGGCGACGTTCTCCTACGCACTGTCCGAGCGTGAGGCCGGCTCGGACGCCGCCTCGATGCGCACCCGCGCGGTCCGCGACGGCGACTCCTACGTGCTCAACGGCACGAAGTGCTGGATCACCGGCGCCGGAGCGAGCACCCACTACACGGTCATGGCGGTCACCGACCCCAGCCGCGGCCCCAAGGGAATCTCGGCGTTCGTCGTGCACGCCGACGACCCGGGCTTCTCGGTCGGCACCAAGGAGCGCAAGCTCGGCATCAAGGGCTCGCCGACCTGCGAGATCTACTTCGAGGACTGCCGGATCCCGGCCGACCGCATGATCGGCGAGGAGGGCAGCGGCTTCTCGACCGCGCTCGCGACTCTCGACCACACCCGGTCGATGATCGGCGCGCAGGCGGTGGGCATCGCGCAGGGCGCGCTCGACGCGGCGATCGCCTACACCAAGGAGCGCAAGCAGTTCGGCAAGAGCATCAGCGACTTCCAGGGCGTGCAGTTCATGCTTGCCGACATGGCGATGAAGACCGAGGCCGCCCGGCACCTCGTGTACGTCGCGAGCGCGAGCGCCGAGCGCGGCGCCCCCGACCTCACCTTTCTGTCCAGCGCGAGCAAGACCTTCGCCTCCGACGTCGCGATGCAGGTGACCACGGACGCCGTCCAGCTGTTCGGCGGCTACGGCTACACCCGCGACTTCCCGGTCGAGCGGATGATGCGCGACGCCAAGATCACTCAGATCTACGAGGGCACGAACCAGATCCAGCGCATGGTGATGGCGCGCCAGCTGCTGAAGTAGCCCGGTGACGGGGGCGCCGCCGCCCCTCGCGAGGCGGCGGCGCCGCACGTGTCAGCGCACCTGCACCAGCTCGACGCTCCAGTGGTGGACGCGGCCGTCGCCGACCGGGTGGTCGGCCTCGCACCGCAGGTGCTCCTTACCTGCCATCTCGCCGAGGTCCTGCTCGTGGACGAGGACGCCGTCCGCGGTGATCCGCAGGTGCGCCGTGACGTAGTGGCTGTCGTCGTCCACTCCCCACCAGCTCGCCCCGTTGGTCCGCTCGACGACGCGGTCCCCGCAGTCCAGCTGCATCCGCTGCGCCTCCGCAGCGGCAGGGGACAGCGACACGACGGCCAGCGGCAGCGCGGCGAGCGCCGCCAGGAGGCGCCTCACCGGGTGCCCCGGCGGCGAGGCGTGGCGGTGACGACGAGGAGCAGCACGAGGCCGACGAGCACCAGCGCCGCGACGAGCGCGACGCCGTACGCCACCGTGCCGACGGCCATCGGCAGGCCGCCGAGCGGCCCGTCGCCGTGCTGGCCGACGAGCGCGGCTAGCAGCCCCGACGTCAGCAGGACGCCGAGGACCGCGCCGAGGGCGCGGGACGGGGAGCGAGTGATCACGAGATCCTCCAGGAGGGCGGGCCCGGACGTCCCGGCCTGCTGCTGACCCTCGCCGTCCTGGGCGCGCCCGGTCACGGGCCCGAGGTCCTGGCCCGACCGGGCAGTCGTCCCGGCCCGACCGGGACGGCCTCCCGCTCACAACCGCTGACACCTGGCCGGTGCTCAGGACACCATGCCTTGCGCGGAGGGGAGCAGGCATGAGCAGGTGGGCGGAGCGGGGCGCCGCAGCGGCGGGCGCCCTCGCAGCCGGCAGCGGGCTCGGCGGGCTCGCCCTGATGGAGGTGTCAGGGACGGAGCTGCTCGGCTCCAACAGCGCCACGAGCGCGGCACTCGCCGTCGGCTACGGCCTGGCCGGCGGCTGGGTCGCGCGGGTCCGCCCGCGCAACCCCGTGGGCTGGGTGCTGCTCGGCGTCGCGGTCGTGCAGGGCCTAGCCGGCCTGGCCGCGGGCTGGGCGGTCCGGCCCGACCTGCCCGGCCGGGTGCTCGCCGCCTGGTGGGGCTCCTGGACGTGGTTCCTGGGCTTCGCCCCGCTGCCCACGGTGCTGCTCGCCCTCTACCCCCGCGGCAGCGCCGGGCCGCGGCGGCGCCTGCTCGTCGCCGCGTCGTCGCTCGGCACGGTGCTCGGTGGCCGCCGCGCTCGCCGTGTGGCCCGACGCCGTGGACGACCTGGCGCCGGGGCTGGCCCACCCCTTCCCGGCGCCGTCGGCAGCGACGGTGCTCGGGCTCGCCGGGGCCGTCGTGCTCGTGCCGTGCGTGCTCGTCAGCGTCGGGGACGCCGCGCGCCGGCTGTGGCGCGGCCGCAGCCCGGAGCGCGAGCAACTCGCCTGGCTGTTCACCACCGTGGTGCTCGCCGTCGGGTTCAGCTATCTGCCGGTCGGCCCGGCGCAGCTCGTGCTCCACCTGCTCGTCCCCGTCGCCGTGGCGGTCGGGGTCGTGCGGCACCGGCTCCTCGACCTGCAGGTCGTCGTGCGCCGCACCCTGCTCTTCGCCGGGCTGACGGGCGCCGTCGTCGCGGTGTTCGTCGGGGTGACCGCCGGGCTCAGCCCCCTGCTGGACGGCGGGCCGCTTCCGGTCGCGGTCGCCGCCGGGCTGGTGGCGGTGGGCCTGACGCCGGGCCGCGAGCTGCTGCAGCGCGGCGTCGACACGCTGGTGTACGGGCATCGGCGCGACCCGGTGAGGGCTGTCGCGGACGTCGGGCGCTCGGTGGCCGAGCACCCCGGCGACCTGCTGCTCCCTCAGGTGCTCCGCGCCGTCGCCGAGGCGGTGCGCTCCCCGTCGGTGGTCCTGCTGTCCCCAGACGGCAAGGTCCGCGGTCGCGCGGGCGAGCTCGACGACGGCGCCCCGCTACGGCTTCCGCTGCAGCTCGGCGGGGCCCCGGCGGGCACCCTGCTCATCGCTCCGCGCACGCCGCGCGACGGCTGGTCGGCACAGGACCTCGCGCTGCTCGACGTCCTCGTCCCGCAGGTCGCCGTCGTCGCGCACGTGGCGCGGCTCAACGGCGAGCTGGAGGTGTCCCGCGACCGCGTCGTCGCGGCCACGGCGGACGAGCGCCGACGGCTGCGTTGCGAGCTGCACGACGGACTCGGGCCGGCGCTGTCGGGGGTCGCGCTGGGCCTGGAGGCCGCGGAGGCCTGCCTCGCCACGCAGCCGCAGCGCGCCGCCGGCCTGCTCTCGCGGCTGCGCAGCGAGACGCAGGCGGCCGGACGCGAGGTGCGCCGACTGGTCGACGGGCTGCGGCCCGAGGCGCTCGAGGGCGAGGGCCTGGCCGACGCGCTGGAGGCGTTCGTCGGGCGGCTGGCGGAGACGGCACCGGTGCGCCTGGCCCTCCGCGTGGACCGGCCGCTGCCACCCCTGCCCCCGGAGGTCGAGGCGACGGCGTACCGCATCGTGACCGAGGCCCTCACCAACGTCGTGCGCCACAGCGCCGCGTCGTCCTGCCAGGTCGTGGTCGCCTGCGAGCCGTGCCGGCCCGACGTGCTGCGCCTGCTCGTCGAGGACGACGGCCGGGGGCTGCC
>JALYMN010000266.1 GCA_030773675.1 Actinomycetota bacterium | reverse complement strand
AGAACCACGTCGTCATCGACAGCAGGACGGCGACGGCCAGCACGGCGAGCGCAGCCCACCGGCCCGGCGGGTCGGTCGGGTCGGCGGCAGCCCGATCCGTCGCCGGCCGGCTCATGCCGAGTCGGGCGACAGCCCGGGCAGATCGACAGGGGCGTCCGGGTAGACCGGCGCCCGCCGCGCCAGGAACGCCTCGACGCCTTCCGCGCCGTCGGGCAGGGCCCGCAGCGCGCCGGCCTGCTCCTGCTCGAAGCGCAGCCCCGCGTCCAGGCCGTCGTGCAGCGTACGGCGCAGGCCCACCTTGACCGATCGGACGACCGCCGGCGAGTTGGCGGCGATGGTGTCGGCAGTCTCCAGCGCGGCGTCGAGCGCCTGCCCCGGCTGGGTCACCCGGCTCACCAGCCCGACCTGGTAGGCCCGCTCGGCGGTCATCGGGGCCGCGGTCGCGGTGAGCTCGAAGGCGACCGGGTACGACGACAGCGCGACCAGGCGAGAGAGCTGGCCGCCGACCGGCAGCAACCCGATCCGAGCGCCGCTCGCGCCGAACGTTGCGTTGGTGGCGGCGACGCGCAGGTCGCAGGACAGCGCCAGGATGAATCCGGCCGCGTACGCCGCGCCGTTGACCGCAGCCACGACCGGGGTGGTCATCGTCGTGGGCCGCACGAAGGCGGCGTTCTTGACCGGATCGCTCGCGTTCTCCGGATGAGCGAGGACCTCTGACAGGTCGTGCCCGCTGGAGAAGGCGCGGCCGCCGGCTCCGGTCACGACGACGCACCGGACAGCAGGGTCGGCCTCCGCCTCGTCGAGGATGGCCAGCAGGTCCATCGCCATCGAGCTGGTGAAGGCGTTGCGGGTCGACTCATTGTCGATGACGGCAACTCGGACGGCACCTCTGCTGTGGACTGCGATCTCTGCCATGTCACTCCCGTGGTGGACCGGCTCCGTACAATTTCCGGATGTGACCGTAGCGGCGCGGCTGGACACCCTCGTCGCGCACGCCTGCGCCGCCTACCCCGACCGTCCCGCTCTGGCCGGTGAGGACCGATCGTTCACCTACGCCGAACTCGCGGCGTCGGCCGAGGCGGAGGCCGAGCGGCTGACGGGCGCCGACCTGCAGCCCGGGATGCCGGTGGTCGTGCCCGTGTCCAACGCGGCGAGCGATGTCGCGGCGATGCTCGGCGCCTGGCGGGCGGGCGGCGTCGTCGTCCCGGTGCACCGCGCCACACCGCCGTCTGTGGTCGCCGCGCTGCTCGAGCGAACGGGTGCGGGGCACATGGCCGGAGAGCCACCCGAGGGCTGGCCAGCAGCGTCTGCCGGACCAGTTCCTCCCGAGGTCGGGCCCGAGACGGCGTACGTCCTGTTCACCTCCGGCTCGACCGGCCGCCCGAAGGGCGTCGTGCTCAGCCACGAGGCATTCGCGGGCAAGCTGTCCGCCATCGACGAGGTCCTACCGTTCGGTCCCGGCGAGGGAACGACCACGCTGCTTGTCCTGCAGCTGTCGTTCGTCTACGCGCACTGGGTCACCCTGCTGACCCTGCTCAACGGCGGCCGTGTCGTGCTGCACCCGCGCTTCGACGCCGAGGCGACCTTGGGCATGCTGCAGGGCGAGCGGGTCGACCGGCTCGCCGTCGTCCCGACCATGCTGCGCATGCTGCTGCCCCTGCTCGACGAGCCGAGGACCGCAGCTCTCGCCGAGCGGGGCTCGCCGCGGCTGCTCATCAGCGGCGGCGAGGTCCTGCCCGCCGGGCTCGGCAGGGCGGTGCGTCGAGCGCTGCCCCACGCGGGGCTCGCGGACGTCTTCGGCATGACCGAGACGAGCACCTCCGACTTCATCGTCGTTCCCGACGACTACGACCGCGACGCAGGGCTGCTGGGTGCGCCCTCGCCGGGCGTCGAGGCGCTCGTCGTGGACGAGACCGGCCACCCGGTGGCTCTGGGGGAGACCGGCGAGCTGCGGGTGCACACGCGCTACCTGATGACCGGCTACCTGAACGACCCGGAGACGACGGCGGCCGCGGTGGCCGACGGCTGGCTGCGGACGGGCGACCTGGCGACGGTGCGTACCGACGGGCGGCTGCAGCTGGCCGGTCGCGCGGGCACGCTGATCAGCCGAGGCGGGACGAAACTGTCACCGCTGGAGGTCGAGGCGGCGTATGCGGAGCACCCGGCCGTGGCGGCCGCGCTGTGCACCGGCGTCGCCGACACCGTGCTGGGTGAGCGCATCCACCTGCTCGTCGTCCGCGCTCCCGGACACGAGCCGTCCCCGGCCGACCTGCGGGCGTGGGGGCGCACCCGGTTAGAGCCGTTCAAGG
>JALYMN010000265.1 GCA_030773675.1 Actinomycetota bacterium | reverse complement strand
CAGGCAGACCAGGAACTACGGGTGACGCTCCAACTCCTGGCGTTGGCAGCGGCTCGGCGGGAGACCTCCAACCGCGACGAGTTGCGCGACCTCCTGATCGAGGCCCGCGTGCACACGGCGGCAGCGGACAATCACCTCGACCTGCTGCAGATCCGGCTCGAGCACCTCGCAAGACGCTGGGAGGACCGGGAGCCGCCTACGCGAGGCGAGTCGCTCGGGCGGGAGTAGTCCAACCTCTCCCTAGCCCGGATCTTTCGTGATCAAGGCGTGGTGGGGTTCGGGTGGGGTTGGTGGCGCCGGCCGGCGTGATGGTGCTGTGTGGGTGCGACAGTTCCCCGAGTCGCTCGGGTGGGTGTCGGGTCCACGGTCCGCTGGGTGGCGCTGTCGACGGGTCGGGGGCGCAGCGGTCAGGTGGCCGGGGCGGGCAGCGCCCGCAGGTTCCCGATCATGTGCAGGAGCAGGTCGGTCCAGCGGCCGGCGCTGGGCAGGTGCAGCACGGTGCGTCGGGCGGATCGGGCCAGGCGCCCGGCGATGGAGAACAGCCGAAGCCGGAGGCGCTTGGGTTCCCACCGCCGGGCGGGGTGACCGACCAGGGTGAGCAGCTGCAGCCAGGCGGTGAGCTCGCAGGCAAGCGACACGACCGCGCACCACATCTTGTTCTGATCCAGGTCGTGCAAGGGCAGGTTGCTCAGCCCGGTGTCCTTGGCGGCCCGGATGCGGTCCTCGCGGCGGGCCCGGCGGCGGTGCCACAGCTCAAGATCGGCGAGCTGGCTGCGCGCGGTGTTGGTGGCGAACGCGGTGATGCGCAGCCCGTCAACGTCGGTCAGGCGTAGCTGCGTGCCGGGGTGCGGCCGTTCCTTGCGCACGATCACCCGCATGCCGGGCGGCCAGCCGGTCAGGTCCAGCAGTCCGGTGAGCTCGGCGACCCAGGCGCCGTCCCGCACGCTGCCGTCACTGTCAAGCGCGACCTGCCACACGTCGGCGGGAAGAAGGCGCAGGAGCTGCTCGGTGTGCGCGGGCAGCCCGAACCCGACCGAGTACGACAGCCGCTGCCCGTGCAGCCAGTCGAGCAAGGCATGGGTCGCGCCGGCCCCGTCGATCCGGACGAGCACCTTGCGACCCGGCCGAGTCCCCGCTCGGTGACGAGGCAGCTGACGCAGCGCCTCACGCACGACGGTGATGTGGTCGGCCGCGGTGTTGCTGCCGGCGTTGCCCGGGCGCAGCAGCACCGCCAGCGGCTCGCCGGTTCCGTCCTGTCCGTGGTCGGCGAACGCCCACAGAGAGAGTCGGCCTGGGGCGCGGTGCCGGTGTTGCCACTGGTCCGTTTCCCCAGGCCGCTCGCCGAACCCGCCGTGCGCCTCTCGACGCAACGGGCTCTCCACGGTCACTACGGTTGTGCTCGGTCTGTCCAGGGGTTGGGAATCGCTGCGCCTCGGTAGCGGTAGCGGGTGACGCCTACCTTCTCGAGATTGAACAGCGTGACCCCGCCAGCGCTGATCGGTTTCCACCGGCCGTGATGGTCGGTCAGATGCCTGCGGAGGGCGGTCCACCGCCAGCGGTGCAGCGTCTTGAGCCATCGCACGATCCGCCACCACAGGAACCGGTGGAGATGTTTGAACGTGTGCGTGGCCACTGCGTGCTGGAAGTAGGTCCCCCATCCGCGTTGGATCTGATTGAGCCGTGTCAGCGTCGCCCCGAGGTCGGCCAGCGACGTCCTGTGTGTCAGGGCACGCATCTTCGCCTTGATCGCTCTGACTGGCCGGTCGGCGATGAAGGTGTAGACGTACCACTTGTTCGTTCCTGCCTTGCGACGCCACTGGATGTGGAACCCAAGGAAGTCGAACCCGTCGCTGAAGTGCCGCACCGAGGTCTTGGCTTGGGACAGCCGCAACCCCATCGGTGCGAGCACCGCCGCGACGTCCTCGCGCAGGGCGTGCACGTCGTGGCTGGTGCCGTGCACGAGGATGACGAAGTCGTCCGCGTAGCGCACGATCCGCCAGTTCGGCAGGCCCTTCTTCCGACGTGTCTGACGGCGCATGGAGGTGCTCATGGCCCCGCCCGGGCGCCAGGGCGCGTGAACGTGCTCGTCGAGCACGCTCAGCGCGATGTTCGCCAGCAACGGGGACAGGATCCCTCCTTGCGGTGTTCCGGTCGGGGTGTCCTTCTGCTCACCCAGCTCGCTGAGCAGACCGGCCTTGAGGAACGCCTTGACCAGAGCCAGCACGCGCTTGTCCTTCACCCGCGACCGGACCCGGCCCAACAGGGCGGTGTGGTCGATGGTGTCGAAGCACGCCTCGATGTCCGCATCGAGCAGCCACCGGTAACCGGAGGTGCCGAAGTGATGGATCTCAGCGATCGCGTCGTGCGCCCGCCGCCGGGGCCGGAACCCGTACGAGACCGGCACGAAGTCAGCCTCGAAGATCGGTTCCAGCACCAGCTTCAGCGCCGCCTGCACCACCCGGTCCGCGACGGTCGGGATGCCAAGCCTGCGCATCCTCCCGTCGCCACCGGGCTTGGGGATCATGCGTTCACGTACCGGCAGCGGGCGGAACGTGCCCGCCTTGACCGACTCCCGCAGATCGTCCAGGAAGTCCTGAACGCCAGTATCCTGCACGTCGCTGGCCCGCAGGCCGTCGACTCCGGCAGACCTGGCCCCGGTGTTGCCCGCGACCCGTGACCACGCCACGATCAGCGTGGCCGGGTCGTGCACGAGATTGAACAGGTCGTCGAAACGGCGGCCAGGGTCGGCCTCCGCCCAACCGTGCAGTTTGGCCTGCATCTCCGATACCCGAATGAACGGCCCCACCACACGCGGGTCGCTCCGGGCGCCGGTGTTCACCGGCGCAACTGTCGGCATTGCAGCCTCCTTCCTGCTTGTGATCGCTGCCGCCCTTCGCCCTGTGACCGGCTTTCCCGGCCTCCGACTACTACGGCGGCTCTGCCCCGTCCCGACCCGATCGGTCGACGGTGGACCCAACCCCGAACACCGTGCTGGCAGCGCGACGAGCAGGGTGAGACCGGAACGGTTCCCGTGTTCACTGCGATTCGCTCGACGGAGGAGGAGCCCGACTTTGTCCCTGCGGCCTCGCCACGGCTACCCCGCAGCACTTCGCCGTGGCCTCCGGGCAGACCACCCATGAACCACCCGAGAGTTCCCCGGCCAGGACAACACGCTGTCCGAAGCCAGGTGCGCGCCGCTCCCGGCCCATGTCCGCCAGATTTGAGGCCGGTTCGGTCTTGAGGGACTTTGAAACGCCGGTTCCTCTCGTACTCCTTTCCGTCACGCTTGCCGGACCCGCACTGTCTGGCAGTGCCAGCACGCCCCGGCGTTGTCAGGGCTGCTCTCGCCCTTTCCGGCACCTCCCGGATCAGGCTGCCCTCAGCTTCACCGCCCTGCTGCGACAGGACAGTGGCGGTGGTCTTTCACCTCCGCTCGAATCGACAGCGCCTCACGGCGCACCGGGTGGAAGCCGAAGCCGCGCTTGAACGTCGGGCGGGCGTGCTCCTTGTCCGAGTGCGCCGTCACCAGGGTCGCGTCGACATCCACGACCAGCGGCGTCGCCGCATCCATCCCGCGGTCGGGAGCGTGCTCGCCGGCCAGCGTCCACACCCGCGCCCGTGTCTGCACCCGGGCCGCGCTGATCGCCGCCAGTGCGCGGGGAGCGTCGGCGGCCAGAGTGGCGATCAGCCGGGACACCGTGGGGTCGGAGGCGACCCGGCCGTACACCCCCGGCTCGGCGCGTAGCACCGCGACATCGGCCAGGCAGTCGCCGCCGAGCGCGAGCGTGACCGCCAGGTCCAACACGACCTTGCCCGGATCGTGCACCGCCAGCGGCTTGCGCCACCCGGCCAGCTCAGCCTTCAGCGCCCGGTCGAGCTGGGCCGTGCGGGCGGTCTCGACGAGCAGCACCCC
>JALYMN010000264.1 GCA_030773675.1 Actinomycetota bacterium | reverse complement strand
GTGGTGTCCTTTGTGAGTTCCTTGGCGGCTCACGAAGCCTTCCGCGGTGGCCCCTCGACGTTCGTGACCGACACACAGTCACCACGGCCGAGGGGCCCGAGCTACACCACTCCAGGGGACGCGATCCTGCTGTCGGTCGCCGGCCGGCTCGCCGTCTCCGGGCGCCGCGTCACCCTGCACCTGTCCAGCCGCGGCCGCTGGACCCACCTGCTGCTTGACGGCATCACCCGGCTACGAGCGCTGCCCGCAGCCGGTGCCGCACCCGGCTGACCTGCAACACCGCTGCCCCGACCTTCAGCCCGTCCTCCGGCACGTGGAGCCGGCGACACCCGAGACGACACTCGGGCCGCTGTCGTACCCAGCGTCCACAATCACCGGCACCGGGCGCTTCCACCGCCCGAGCAGCCAGCCACGCAGGCCGCACGAAAGATCCGGGCTAGCACCGCCCGGTCCCACGGCATGCTGTCCAGCGCGTCGGCGAGCAGTCGGGCATAACTCGGGGCGACGGTGTTGTACGCCGCTCGCGTTGCAGTCAGGTACTCGGCCTCCGGCACGCGCGCGACTGTGCCAGGCAGCGCTGCCGGTGATCAGGAACCGGCGCAGGCGCGTCGCGCTGGCGCTGGGGTACTCGACGAACTGCTGCCCGGTCACCCGAGGCGCCGTTCGATCGCGTCGAGGACCTGGTCGTCGGTCTCCTCGAGCAGGTGGCCGTAGCGGTCCATCGGCATGACGATCGAGGCGTGGCCGAGCCGGACCTGGATGGCCTTCATCGGCACGTTCTCGGCGATGAGCAGCGCGACGTGGCTGTGCCGCAGGTCGTGGAAGCGGGGTGCGGGCGACAGCCCGGCGGCCTTGGTCGCCGGCACCCAGATGCGGGAGTAGAAGTTGCTACGGCGGACGGCTGTGCCGAGCTCACTGACGAAGACGAGTTCGTGTCGGTGGCCCTCGAAGTGCCGCGCCATCACCTCGACCAGGTGCGGCGGCAGCGAGATCGTGCGCCGCGACCGCGCGGACTTCGGCTGGCCGAACGTCAGCACCCCGTCGATGTCCTCGAGCGTCTCGACGACCTCGAGCCGGCGGCGGAGCAGGTCCACCCGCTGACGCTTCAGCCCGGTGATCTCGCCCCAGCGCATGCCGTCCCGGCTGCCAGCTGCACGAGCGTCCGGTAGTGCTCCGGCACGGCCTCGACGAGCCGGTCGATCTGCGTGAAGGAGAGGAACACCGCCTCGTACGGCCGGTCCTTGGGCAACCGGACGCCGAGGCACGGGTTGGTCAGGAGCAACCCCTCGAGCACCGCGTCGCGCAGCACGTTGGACAGCAGCGCGTGCGCGTTGCGCACCGTCTTCGGCGAGCGCTCCTCGCTGAGCCGGGTGACGAACGCACGGACGGCCAGCGGAGTGATCTGCTTGAGCTTCAGGTCGCCGAACGCCGGGACGAGGTGCACCCGCATGGTCGTGCCGTACGCCCGCGCGGTCGCCCGGCGCATGACGCGCGAGGCAAACCACTTCTCCTGCCAGTCGCGGAACAAGATCTGCCCGCCGCGCGCGGGTCGACCCACTGCCCGCAGGCCTGGTCGGCCGCGGTCGCGGCGAGGAACGCCTTGGCCTGCTTTCGGTTGTCGAACAGCTCGCTGTGCCGGTCCCCGGCGGCATCGCGGTAGACCGCGCGCAGCCGCCCCGACGGCAGCTTCTCGATCCACCCGCTCACGCCGCACCCCGCAGGTCCACCAGGCCGGCGCGCAGGCTAGGGAGCACCTGCGGCAGCTCCGGGACCGCGCCGAGACCGGTGATGCTGCGTGACAGCGCTGACAACCGGTCTGGTTGCACCATGCCGTCCTGTGCGCTCAGTCGCGCGTACTTCTGCCCCACCTTTGCCCCACGATCATGCTCGGGAGGCCGGTCGGGACACGTGCAGTGACAGCAGAAACAGCCGCTGACCTGCGGTGATCCTGGGGTGAGTGACGGGGCTCGAACCCGCGACAACCGGGATCACAACCCGGTGCTCTACCAGCTGAGCTACACCCACCATGCGTGCCGGGCGAGTGTAGCCGGGTCAGCTTGCGGGCGGCGGTGCGCTCGCGCCACCCGCCGCCGTGACCGCGGCTGCCGCAGCCGCCGCCTGCTCCGAGGTCGGGCCCGGCTGGGGGACGAACAGCGTCGAGCGGTAGTAGCGAAGCTCCTCGAGCGACTCGCGGATGTCGGCGAGCGCACGGTGCCCGCCGCCCTTCTTCGGCGCGTTGAAGTACACCCGCGGGTACCACCGCCGGGCCAACTCCTTGATCGACGAGACGTCGACCATGCGGTAGTGCAGCCACCCGTCCAGCGCCGGCATGTCGCGGGCGAGGAAGCCCCGGTCGGTGCCGATCGAGTTGCCGCACAGCGGAGCCTTGCGCGCCTCGGGCACCCACTCCCGGACGTAGGCCAGCACCTGCTCCTCGGCCTGCTGCACCGTGGTCGGCGAGGCGAGCACCGCCTGCGTCAGCCCGGAGGCGCCGTGCATGTCCCGGACGACGTCCGGCATCCGCTCGAGCTGTTCGGCCGTCGCGCCGACCACGACGTCGATGCCGTCGCCCAGCACGTTGAGGTCGCCGTCCGTGACCAGGGCCGCCACCTCGACGAGCAGGTCGCTGCCCAGGTCGAGGCCGGTCATCTCGCAGTCGATCCACACCAGCCGGTCCATCCGCCAACCCTACGGAGCGCCGCGGACCGCGCCGTGCGCCGAGCCGGTGAGCCCGGCGAAACGGCTTCGAACCTGCGGGCCACCCGGCGGAGACGCTGGCTGCCTACCGTCGCGCCACGTCCCGCGGCACCCGCCGGCCGGGCGAGGGAGGTCCGATGACGAGCCTGGCGCAGCGCACCCCTCCGTCGTTCCGCGAGCGGGCCGCGGTCGCCGGCGTCGAGGTCGGCCTCCCGGCCCGGCTGGGACCGCTGCTCGTCGACCTCGACCGGTACGCGGTGTCGCTGGACGGGCAGGCGCTGGACCTCTCGCCCCGCCAGGTGGGGCTGCTCGCGCTGTTCCTCGCCGCGCCCACGCTTGTGTGGAGCCGGGAGCAGTGCACGCGGTGTGCTGGGGCGGCACGGCGGGTCTGCCCGGGCAGCCGTCCCGGCGGGTCGACATCCAGCTGTGCCGGCTGCGGGCCAAGACCGGGCTGGACCTGCTCCGCAACGTGCGCGAGCGCGGGTGGGCGCTGCGCACGCCGGAGCGGCTCACCACCCGCTGACCAGCGACGCACTCCCCAGGTGCCGGGCAGCAGGCGGGCACGAGGCTGCTCCGGGCGGCGGCGGCCCTACCCCTGGCCGTCGCCGGTGCGCGGGGCGGTGAGCAGCGCCCGGTAGTCCGCGAGCGTGACCGGGGCGGCGGACAGCGCGCCGTCGCCGTCCGGGACCTCCAGCGGCTCGCCGTCGCGCAGGAAGCGCACGGCCCGGACACCCGGGCTCGCGTCGAGCGTCGCCACGAGCTGGCCGAGCGCGACGACCTGGTCGGTCCGTCCGCTGTCGGCGAGGTCCTCGGCGAGCTCCACCACCGCCGTCCCGTCGGGCTCCACCCGCTGGAGGCGGACGTCGGCGCCGGCCGGCACGGCGGTGGACAGGTCGCGGTCGAGGTCGGCCTCGGTCGGGCCGGCGAGCAGGTCCTGCAGCGCGGACGCCGGCGACAGCACCCGCGCGGGCCGGGCCACCGGGACCAGGGCCCCCTCGCGCACGAAGTAGAGGCGCTCGCGGCGCTCCCCGGCCGGCTGCGGCCGCGACTCGGGCGGAGCGAGCAGGCGCAACGGCGCGTCGGAGGGGAGCACCTCGCGCGGCTCCTCCTCGGCCTGCAGGCCACAGCCCGCGGACAGCGCGGCGGCGAGCACGACGCCGAGCACGGACGCGACCGCGCGGCTCACCGCGGCAGCTCGATCCGGAACTGGGC
>JALYMN010000263.1 GCA_030773675.1 Actinomycetota bacterium | reverse complement strand
CGCGTAGCCGTCGGCCGTGACCGTCAGAGTCACCAGGCGGGTGGCGTCGTCGACCAGCGCGTCGTGGACCGCGGCCATCTCCTCCGGTGCGTACAGGTAGCGGGTGATCGCGCCCACGACTCGGGCGCGATCGCCCGCGTCGCTGCGCTCGGCGACGGTGTAGAGGCCGTCCTGCGGCGCGAGGGCTTCCTTCATCCCGCGCCGGTGGAGCCCCACGCCGGTCAGCGCCCAGCCGTCGCCCAGCCCGATCCGGGCGAGCGCGTCGAAGTACACGGCCTGGTGCGCGCGGTGGAAGGAGCCGCCGCTGATGTGCACGACGCCCCGACCGAGCGCTGCCCGGTCGTAGCCCGGGACCGCCACGCGCGCTGCATGGTGGGCGAGCGTGCCCTCGTCGAGCGGGCGCGGACACGGCATGGCCGCGCCGGTGCCGGGCTAGCACGACCTAAGCGGCAGCCGGAGCCCGTGCCAGGATCCGCCCATGCGCAGGAACCTCGTGCTCGCCCGCGTCGGCGCCAGCTCACTGCACCCGGAGTGGCTGGATTCGGGGACGCCGCGCAACTGGGACCTGCGGCTGGCGCCGTACCAGCCCATCTCGGACGAGGCGCGCCGGGAGTGCGAGGTCGGGGAGATCGTCCCGGGGCCGAAGTGGACGGGCATCCGCGCGGTCCTCAACGGTTGGGACGGGTGGCGCGACTACGACCACGTGTGGCTCCCGGACGACGACATCCGGACCAGCCAAGCGACGATCAACCGGATGTTCGACGTCGCCGCGGGCGTCCCCCTGGACCTGTTCGCGCCCGCGCTGGACGACACGTCGTACGTCGCGCACTTCAGCACCACGCGGAACGCCAACTTCTTCGGACGCTACGTCGGCTTTGTCGAGATCATGGTCCCGGGCTTCAGCCGGCGGGCGCTCGAGAAGCTGCTGCCGACTCTGGACGAAGGTGATACCGGCTGGGGGTGGGGCTCGACTCCGTGTGGCCGAAGCTCTTGAACTACGAGAACGTCGGGATCATCGACGGCATCACTGTCAGCCACACCCGGCCGGTCGGCGTCATGCGCGACCCGGACCTGAGCCGGCGCGTGCACGAGGAGTCCGACCGGTTGCTGCGCACCCACGACTGCCGCCAGGAGCACGTCACCTTCGGCGCCTTCGACGAGGACCTCCGGCGGCTTGACCACGAGCCGGAGGAGCTTCTCGCCCGCCTCGTCGACGGCTGGCGCGATCTGATCGACAACGACCCGCGGATCCTGTGGTGGATCGGGGAGTTTCAGCGTCGGCACCAGGACGGCCCGGCCTACCCGGCGGCCGGCACCCCCACGAACACCGTGCGCCGTGCACGCCCATACGCTGGGAGGCGCACGCAAGTCGCTACACACACCGGCGTCCGAGCGGACTCTTAGCAGGTCGACGGCTATGCACGCTGGCAGCGAGGTGCAGCTGACGATCGAGGTCCAGGCGGAACGCCTGCTGATCCAGGTACGGGACAGCAGTCCGGCGCTGCCGTCCCTTCGCAACTACGGCGTTGTGGCGGTCACCGGCCGCGGGATGCAGTTGGTCGCCACTCAGCGAGGAACACGGCGTCAGCGACGCAGGTCCCGACGGCAAGATCGTCTGGTTCACCGTCAGCAGCGCGTGGTGAGCGCTCCAACGCCGCAACGCCAGCCTGCCAGTCGTGCTGGCGGTGACGGTGGGCCCGAACGGAACCCGCGTCACCGACGGGCGGGGCTGCCCCGCGGCGGCGCCTCCTCCCTGAGGCGTCGTCACCGGCGCGGCTCGACCCCGCGGCCGCTGCTTGCCGGTTCCGGCGGTCGGACTGTCGGGCTAGGAGGTTCTGTCCACTAGTTCCGCTGCCCGCAACCAAGTGGTGGCACAGACTGGGCGAAGGCGCGGTCGCCATGACCTGTTCCGCGTTTCCGGGACGGTTGAGCAGCAGCCGTTCCTCGAGGGCGCGGAGCGACCTTGTCTCACCTGAGCACGCTGTTGAGCCTGCAAGGCCGGAGTCGACGCAACGCTCGTCACGAGCTGGCGGTGATCCGCCGCGAACGCGCCGACGCAGCCGCGGCCCAGCACGCCCTCCTGGCGCAGCCGATGGTCCAACGGGAGCTGGCGGCGCGGCCCGAGGCCGGGCACGGGCGGTGAGCCGACGCGACTGCAGGGCTGCGCCTACCTCGTCCGCAGCGCCGGCGGCCGGGAACTCGAAGCTCCGCACGCGGGGGGTGGCGCCCCCCGGGCCGGGTCTCCAAGCCAGTCCGGCACCCGAGAGTGGACCACGGCTGTCCAGGCGTTCGAGGAGGTCGTGCACCTCAGCGCCCTGCTCGGGGACCGGGTGGAGGCGGGCGACCCGGCGGCGCTAGACCTGCTCTGCGGCGCAGCGACACGGGCTGCCGCAACCCTCGAGGCTCGATCGGCTACCGAAAACGGGCCGATGCTGGTCGTGGTGGACGACCAGCTGGCCTCGATCGGTTCGCTGCCGGTCGTGGTGGCACGCGCGATGGGCGCCATAGGGACACCCCAGACGAGCAGCTCGAGCGAAGCAACGACAGTTCCTGCTCGCACGCAGGACCTGTGTACGACGGTGCGCGGCCGATGAGGAAGGCGATTAGCAGAGCCGCCCGCGTCAGCCCCCGGCCACCGCGTCCGCCGCCTCCAGCACCACCGAGTACGCGTCGACCCGCCGGTCGACGAGCGTCGTGGGCAGCTCCAGGTGGTGGGCCCCGCTCGGCACGACGCCGGCCCCGCCGTACGCCTCGAGCAGCCGGAGCTGCACGACGAGGTCCTCTGCCCGGGAGGCGGCCGGCAGCTGCGGCCAGAAGTCCCACCCTCCGACCGCTCGCAGCGCGGCCACGTCGAACAGCACGCAGCCGCCCACCCAGGCCACCTTGTAGGCCCGCCACTCGCCGTCTGCCAGACCGAGGCCGCGCTCGACGTGCACGAGGTTCGCCGCGTTGTGCAGCCGCCAGCGCTCCCACGCCGGGTCGCCCTTGCGCACGCGCTCCGGCCGCACCGGACCGTCCCACCACTCGACGCGCTGCTCGTGCGGGCGCACGTCGCCCAGATGAGACAGGCCCTGCACGGCGGCGCCGACGAAGCCGCACGCGAGCACCCCGATCGCCTCGCGCAGTCGACCCAGCACCTCCGGCTCGAGCAGGACGTCGTCGTCCAGGAACAGCGCGTACGGCGAGCGGACCCGCGCCAGCAGGAACGCCCGCTGCTCCGCGACCCCCCGCTGCTCCGGCCTCCGGTGCCCCTCGACGTCCACGCCTCGGCGGCGCAGCTCGGCCACGACCGAGCGGACCTCGACGACGTCGAGGTTCCCGGGCCCCGGCGTCTGGTCGGCGACGACCACCCGGGCGGGCAGCCGACGCTGCCCGGCCAGCCCTGCCAGCGTGGCGACCAGCGCCTCGGGGCGCCCGCACGTCGGCACCGCGACGTCGACGTCCAGCACCGGAACGCCGCTCACAGGCGGCCCACCGGGCTCCGGACCGCGCTGTCCTGCGGGATCACGAGATGCCGCCGGACTGCTCCAGCACTGCGTCACCCGATCCGGTCCAGCCGCTCGAGCCCGTCGAGCAGCCACTCCGTGCCGACGAGGACGGCGACCACCACCGCGCCCGCGGTGACCGGGAAGTCGCCGGGCAGCGCCTGCTGGGTCGCCCCGCCGACGATGAGCAGCAGCACGGCGTCGGCGGCCGACACCTCGCCAGCGTCCGCTCGCCCGACACGCGCACGAGGTGCAGGACGACGACGTACCCGGCGATCGTGCGCCCGACGAGATCCACCTGCGCTCCTCAGACAGTGCCGGTCAGGGGTTGAGCAGCTGTGAGAGCACCACGCGGCTCCCGTCAGCGAGCGCGACGTCGCCGCGGACGCGTCCGGGCGAGTCTCTGCGCAGGCTGGAGCGGACGTCGAGCGGCGCGCCGTCCTCGTGCACCGCGGGAGGAGTACGACACGGCGTCACGGCCGGCTGTCGTCCCCACCGGCTCGGGCGGCACGCTGTCCACCTCGGCCGCCAGCGGCCGGTGTCCGAGCGGCCCCGGACGGCCGCCGCCCGCGGTCGGGCTCGTCGTGACCGGTCTCGACCCGCACCCGCAGCGTCTGGCGCCCCTCGTCGCGCGAAGCGCTCGCACGGCACGCCGAGGTCGCCGGGGCGCGCCTCCCGAGCTGAGCGGTCCGTCGCCTGACAGGCCCAGCGCGGCGAGCAGGACGAGCGAGGCGAGCAGCGGGCTGCCTCGCCGCGCTGAAGGCGCCACTCGCGCCGGTGGACCGGCTGGTCGCCGCCCGCCAGCGGGTCGTCCAGCCCGTACGCCGTCGTCCCTGTCACGATCCCGTCGCGCCGCCCGTCCCGCACGCTGCTCGACCTCGCACGCGTGCCGAGCCCGCTCGCGGGTAGTGCCCCCGACCCCACGAAGATCACCCAGCAGGCAGACCACGAGCACCACCTCAGGAGGCGCGGCGCATGACGGACGCTCCGACGGTCGTCGGGATCAACCGCACGCAGGACGGCTCGGTCGCGGTCACGCGCGGCGGGACGACGATGTACAGCCTGCAGAAGGAGCGGCTGAGCCGGCGCAAGCACCACTGGGGGCGCCTCGGCGACCTGCCGCGGCTCTACAAGGACGCCCTGCCCCACCTCGACGGTCCGGTCGACCTCATCGTCGAGGGCTGGTCCTCCGACGACGAGCTGCACCGCATCGAGGAGTACCACCAGGAGCTCCGCGACACCCTGACCCTCGCGCCGCACGCGCGGATCGTGCAGGTCAGCCACCACTTGACCCACCTCTACAGCGCCTTCTACCCGTCCACGTTCGACGTCGCGGCCGGCATCGTCGTCGACGCGCAGGGCAGCCGGGTCAAGCACCTCACCGAGGCGTACGACGTCCCCGCCGGCACCGACGGCGAGCTGCTGGAGATCAGCTCGTTCTACCGCTGTGAGCGCGGCCGGGTCGTGTGCATCGCGAAGCAGCTGTGGGACGGCGACTGGTCCCGGCCGGCCGGCCTCGGCTGCTTTTACTCGATGCTGACCAAGATGCTCTGGCCGCAGGGGGAGGGCAACGAGGGCAAGGTCATGGGGCTGGCGCCGTTCGGCGACCCCGCCGCGACGGGGCTGCCGCCGCTCGAGGTGCGCGGCCACGAGGTGTTCATCCCGCAGGCGTGGCTGGACCAGCTCGCCGACCGGGAGACGTTCCTGTGGACCGGCGACCCGGCGTCGTTCCAGCGCTGCGCCGACCTCGCCGCCGCCGGTCAGCAGGCGTTCGAGGAGGCCCTCATGCAGCTCGTCACGTGGCTGCACGAGCAGACCGGGCTCGACGACCTGGTCTTCGCCGGGGGCTGCGGGCTGAACTGCTCGGCCAACGGCGAGTTGATCCGCTCCTCGCCCTTCCGCGACGTGTTCATCCCGCCGAGCCCGCACGACGGAGGCACCGCGGTGGGCTGCGCCGTCTACGGGCTCGTCGACTGCCTCGGCGTCGGGACCGACTTCCGCTGGGAGGACGACTTCCTCGGACCCGACCCGGACCCGGCCGCGGTCGACAAGTCCGTCGCCGACCTCCCGGCGGGCCTGGTCGCCGAGCAGCCGGACGACCTCGTCGCGGCCATGGTCGACCTGCTCGAGGCCGGCCGGGTCGTGGCGCTGCACCAGGGCCGCAGCGAGTCGGGTCCGCGTGCGCTCGGCAATCGCAGCATTCTCGGCGACCCGCGCCGCCCGGAGATGCAGGATTACATCAACTATGACGTGAAGGGCCGGGAGTGGTTCCGGCCGCTCGCGCCGCTCGTGCTCGCCGACCACGCCGAGCGCATCTTCGACGTCGACCGCCCGGCGCCGTTCATGCAGTACGCCGCCGACGTCCGGCCCGAGTTCCGCGACACCTACCCCGGCATCACCCACGTCGACGGCACGGCGCGCCTGCAGACGGTCGAACCCGTCCACACGCCCTTCCTGCACGCCCTGCTCGCGGCCTGGTACGAGCGCACCGGCTCGCCCGTGCTGCTCAACACCAGCCTCAACGGCCCCGGCGACCCGCTCACCGAGACCCCCGAGCAGTCGCTGGCCACGCTGGAGCGCACCGGCATGCACGCGCTCGCGCTGCCGCCGTACCTGGTGCGCAAGAGCGACGAGCCGCCGGTGCCCGGCCAGGGCTGGCAGCGCCCGCTCCGCCCGGTCGACGTGTGACCGGCCAGCCCTGAGGGCTGTAGTCCGGAATCCTCCCGCCGATAGGACCTCCGAGCCCGGGGGTGCGGACCGCCGGCTCGGAGGAGGACGGGTGGGCAAGCAGCGCTCGGAGGTCGACGAGCAGGTGGCCGGCCTGCTCCGGACCGGGAAGACGTCGCTGCGCCTGAGCGTGGCCTTCCTCAGCCGCCTCGACGG
This sequence comes from Actinomycetota bacterium, assembly GCA_030773675.1. The sequence continues at coordinate 2,695 of JALYMN010000263.1, read as the reverse complement.
GACGACGCAGCACCTCGAGGTGGTCGAGTCGTCGGTGCCGTTCCTGTTCCGCGAGGGCGTGACCCAGCGGCAGGAGACCTCCTTCTGCCAGGCGATCCTCGACGGCGAGCTGCCTCCGGTCATCCCCGACGTCAAGGCGTTCCCCGCCGCGATGAGGCTGCCCGCCGCGCGGCTGCCCCGCATCCGCAGCTTCGTCTCGGTGCCCGTGCGGCTGTCCGACGGCTCGCTCTACGGCACCTTCTGCGCGGCCGGGCTGAGCTCGGACAAGGAGCTCGCCGAGCGCGACCAGGCGCTCATGGAGGTGCTCGCCTCGGCCGCCTCGGTCGTCATCGAACCGGGCGTGCGCGAGCAGGCCCGGCGCAGCGAGATCGAGACGCGGCTCGAGCCGGTGCTGGCCGGCGGGGGACCGCGCGTCGTTCTGCAGCCGATCGTCGACCTGGCCACCGGGCTGCGCGTCGGCGCCGAGGCGCTCAGCCGCTTCCCCGCCGACTGGGGCAAGGCGCCCGACGTGTGCTTCGCCGAGGCCCACAGCGTCGGCGCGGGGCACCGGCTGGAGCTGCTCGCGCTGGAGCGGGCGGCGGAGCACCTCGCGGACGTCTCCGGCTACGTGGCGATGAACGTCTCGCCGGTGACGCTCCTCACCGCGGAGTGCGGAGCGCTGCTGCGGCGCCTGCCGCTGGACCGGGTGCTGCTCGAGCTGTCCGAGCACGACCCCGTCGAGGACTACGGCACGCTCACCCGCACGCTGGCGCCGCTGCGGGCGCGCGGGCTGCGGCTGGCCATCGACGACGTCGGCGCCGGGTTCTCGTCCCTGCGGCACATCGTGCTCACCGCGCCCGACGTGATCAAGCTCGACCGCAGCATGGTGCAGGGCGTGGCCGAGGACCCGGTCCTGCGCACGCTGGTCGGCTCGCTCGCCGACTTCGCGCACTCCTGCTCGGCCCGGCTCGTCGCCGAGGGCATCGAGACCGAGGACGACGGCCTCGCCCTGCTCGACCTCGGCGTCGACTGCGGCCAGGGCTGGTACTTCGGCCGCCCCGGCCCGGCGGCGGACCTGCCGGACGCGGTGCCCCCGCTGCGTGCCTCGCTCGCCGACGCCTGCTGACGCCGCCCGGCGCCAGTCAGCGCCGCTCAGCGCCGGACGCCGCCGAGCCGGTCGAGCACGTTGCGCGTCACCTGCTCGAGCGCCGGCTCCCGCCCGCCGGCGAGCACTCGCGCCCAGTCGGTCGTGGCACCGGTGAACACCGTGCCGCCGCGGGTCCACAGCCCCATCGTGGCCGCGCCGTTGCCGAGGCCCCAGCCGGCCGCCCCGCAGTCCCCGACGCCGAGCACGACGAACCCCGCGGGCGTGCCGTCCTCGCCGGTCGGGGTCACCGGCCGGCCGCCGGCGAGGTCGGCCCGGTCGAACGCGGCGCCGTCGCACTCGTAGCCCACCAGGTGCTCGGCGGCGCCGAGCAGGTCGCCGTCGCGCAGCCCGGTGCCTGCGTACACCCACGATTCGGCGTGCTGCACGCGGAAGCCGACCGGCTCCGGGTGCTCGTCGCGGTCGCGCTCGCCGCCGTTGCGGAAGCTCACCCCCGTGAGCGCGTTCTCCGGCCGCCCCGTCTCGTGCCACTGCCGGGTCCGCCGGTAGACCACCCCGTCGGCGTCGAACTCCACCTCCCACCACACGGTGTTGCCGCTGAAGAAGGCGAGGCCGCCGCCGCCCGCGACGAACGCCTCGGCTGCGTCGCGCATCTCCCGCGACCAGTACTCGTCGTGCCCGGCGCTCACCACGAGCCGGTACGGCGCCAGCAGCGCCGCGCCCTCGCGGTGCAGGTCGACGTCGGTGCAGACGTCGACGGCGTACCCCTCGCGCTCGAGCCAGCCGAGGAACCTCGCGTCCCAGTGCACGAACGTCTGCCGGGGCGTGGGGTCGTAGGGGTCCCAGTTGCCGACGTCGTAGGGGTGGCCGCCGGTGCCGCCGCCCGGCCGGTGCAGCGACACCCCCGGCCGGACGTGCGCCGGCAGCCGGTCGAAGCGCGGCGGGTTGTAGAAGCACCAGCCGAGCCCTCCGGTGCCCGCCTCGTACGGCGCCTCGCTCGCCAGGTTGTAGGCGCCGTAGGTGAGGACCGGCAGCTTGTACAGCAGCGTCCCGCCGCGGCCCGGCCGCGCGCTCCGGACGACGAGCAGCGCGGTGCCGCTGCGGGCGTCCGGGCTCGTCGGCGCGGCGGGCGCGGCCGCGCGGGCGGAGCCGTCGCCCTCCTCGAGCACGATGAGGTACACCCCCGACGCCCAGTCGTCAGGCACCGTCAGCCGGTGCCCCGGCCAGGGGGCGAGCGGCTCGCCGGCGAGACCGGTCCCCGGGCGGCCCCAGTCCTGCCCGGGCAAATGCGGGGGCGCGTCGGCGCCGGCGTACCAGCCGGTGCTGCCGCAGGGCACGAGCTCGGCGCCGCAGCGGGAGAAGTGCGCGCGCCAGGCCGGAGCGTCGGTCGCCACCCGCAGCGTCCACTCCTGCCCGGGCAGCGGGCTCGGCTGCTCGGCGTACCCCCGGATCACCCGGCTCGCCCTGCCCACGTGCCGCGCCCGGAACCACTGGCGCACGGCTGGCAGGCTGGGCGCCGTGACGTCCCCGCGCGAGCCGGCGCTGCCCGTCGGCACCCAGGTCGTGCTGCGCCACGGGGCTCGCGACCTGGACGGCGGCGAGGTGCTCGCC
>JALYMN010000262.1 GCA_030773675.1 Actinomycetota bacterium | reverse complement strand
CCGAACGCCTCGTAGAACAGGTACGCCGCCGTCTCGCGGGCGATGTAGCGCGCCTGCGTCTCCCGCGTCCGCACCGACGGCCCGCGCCGGGTGGGGCTGGTGACCGCGCCCAGCCCCAGGTCGCGCGCCATGGTGCGGGAGCGCAGCGCGTGCCAGGGGTCGGTGACGAGCACCATGGTCCGCCAGCCGCGGTCGTCCATGACCCGCTCGAGCGCCTGCAGGCTCTCCAGCGTGTCGCTGCCCTCGCTCACCGCGAGGATCCGCCGGCGGTCGACGCCGCGCCCGACGAGATAGCGCTCACCGGCCTGCGCCTCGGTGAAGCGGTCGCCCTCCCGCGCTCCGCCGACGGTGAGCACGCGTGGTGCGACGCCGTCCCGGAACAGCTCGAGGGCGTGCTCGAGCCGCGCCTCGAGCACCGAGCTCGGCCGGCCGTCGTACTGCGACGCGCCGAGCACGACGATGGCGTCGCTGCGCGGGCGGTCGTCGCCGCGGGCCGTCCACCACACCCGCCCGGCCGTCCCCATCAGCACGACGAGGACGGCGAGCACGACCAGCCCGACCACGCGGCGGACGACCCGGAACAGGAGGAACGGCACCCGCCCATTCTCGAGGCTGCGCGCACCGACGGCCGGGACGCGCGCGGCGGCTACCGGGTGAGCAGGGTCGCAGCGAAGATCAGACACCAGGTCCAGAGCACCGCAGCCACCGTCCAGCCCGCGATGGTGAAGCTCGGCATGTCCGTCCCCTCCCACGCCTGGTGCGCCCTGCCCGGTCGACTGCTTGCTCGACCGGACGTCGGCGAAACTCAACCGCTCGAGGGCTACCGGCGCAAGCGGAGACGTGCTAGCGGCCTCAGGACTCTCGCGCCGCCAGCGCGGCCCGGCCAGCCTCGAGCCGGGCGACCGGCACCCGGAACGGGGAGCACGACACGTAGTCCAACCCGACCTGGTGGAAGAAGTGGATGCTGTCGGGGTCGCCGCCGTGCTCGCCGCACACACCGGTGTGCAGCCCGGGGTGCGCCGCCCGCCCCTCCTCGACGGCGATGCGGACCAGCCGGCCGACGCCGTCCCGGTCGATCGACTCGAACGGGCTCACCCCGAAGATCCCTAGCTCGAGGTAGCGGGAGAAGAACGAGGCCTCGACGTCGTCCCGGCTGAAGCCCCAGCCCATCTGGGTGAGGTCGTTGGTGCCGAAGGAGAAGAACTCGGCGGCCTCGGCGATCTGGCCGCCGGTCAGCGCCGCTCGGGGAACCTCGATCATCGTGCCGACCAGCGCCTCGACGCCGACCTCGGCGAGGATCCTCTGCGCCTCGTCGCGGACGTGCTCGAGCTCCTGCACCGCTCCGACGAGGGGCACCATGACCTCCGGGCGCGGGTCCAAGCCCTCCTCGCGCAGGTCGCGCGCGGCCTGGGCGAGCGCGCGCACCTGCATGGCGAACAGGCCCGGGATGACGAGGCCGAGGCGCACGCCGCGCAGGCCGATCATGGGGTTGCTCTCGTGCAGCCGCCGGACGGCGTCGAGCAGGTCGCAGCGCTTCTGGTCGACCTGCTCCCCCTTCGCCTCGGCGAGGGCGATCTCGATCGACAGCTCGGTCAGGTCGGGCAGGAACTCGTGCAGCGGCGGGTCGAGCAGCCGGACGGTGACCGGCAGGCCGTCCATCGCGCGCAGGATCTCCGTGAAGTCGCTGCGCTGCAGCGGCAGCAGCGCGGACAGCGCCTGCTCCTGCTCCTGTGACCCGCGGGCCAGCACGAGATGCTCGACGAGCTCGCGCCGGTCGCCGAGGAACATGTGCTCGGTGCGGCACAGCCCGATGCCGGCGGCGCCGAACCGACGGGCGCGCGCCGCGTCGTCCGCGGTGTCGGCGTTGGCCCGGACGCCGAGCCGGCGCGCCTCGTCGGCGTGCCCGATGAGCCGGTGCACCGCCTTCACCAGGTCGTCGCCCTGCTCGGGCGCGAGCTCGCCCTCGAAGTACTCGACGACCGGGCTGGGCCGCACCGGCACCTCGCCGAGGAACACCTTGCCGCTGGTGCCGTCGATCGACAGGACGTCGCCCTCGGACACCACCGTCCCGTCGGGCGCGGTGACCTTCTTGCGCTCGGCGTCGACGGTGAGGTCCTCGGCGCCACAGACGCAGGTCTTGCCCATGCCGCGCGCGACGACGGCTGCGTGGCTGGTCTTGCCGCCGTGGCTGGTGAGGATGCCCTGCGCGGCGATCATGCCAGCGAGGTCGTCGGGGTTGGTCTCGCGGCGCACGAGCACGACGTCCTCGCCGCGCTCCTTCCACGCGACGGCGTCAGTGCTGGTGAACACCACCCTGCCCACCGCCGCGCCGGGGCTCGCGCCCATGCCCGTGGCGAGCACAGTGAGGCCCTCGGTCGCCTCGTCGGTCGAGCCGAACGCTGGGAACATCAGCCGGGCCAGCTGCGCGCCGGTGACCCGGGTCAGCGCCTCGTCGGTGTCGATGAGCCCCTCGTCGACGAGCTGCGTGGCGATGCGGAACGCCGCGCCGGCCGTGCGCTTGCCGACCCGGGTCTGCAGCATCCAGAGCTTGCCGCGCTCGATGGTGAACTCGATGTCGCAGAGGTCGCGGTAGTGGCGCTCGAGGGTCTCCATCGTGCGCATCAGCTCGTTGTAAGAGGCCTTGTCGAGCTCCTCGAGCTGACCCAGCGGCAGGGTGTTGCGGATGCCCGCGACGACGTCCTCGCCCTGCGCGTTCTGCAGGTAGTCGCCGTAGACGCCCCGCGCTCCGCTGCCGGGGTCGCGGGTGAAGGCGACGCCGGTGCCGCTGTCCATCCCGAGGTTGCCGAACACCATGGCGCAGACGTTGACGGCGGTGCCGAGGTCGCCGGGGATGCGCTCCTGCCGGCGGTAGAGGACGGCGCGCTCGGTGTTCCAGCTGGAGAAGACGGCGCGCACGGCGAGGTCCATCTGCTCGCGCGGGTCCTGCGGGAACGGCGCGCCGGTGTGCTCCTCGACGATGCGGCTGAACGTCGCGGCGAGCTCGCACAGGTGCTCGGCCTGCAGGTCCAGGTCGTCCTTCGTGCCGAGAGCCCGCTTGGCCGCGTCGAACGCCTCGTCGAACTCCTCGCCCGGCACGTCGAGCACCGTCTTGCCGAACATCTGCACGAGCCGCCGGTAGGAGTCCCAGGCGAAGCGCTCGCTGCCGGACTGCTTGGCGAGCCCCTGCACGCTCCGCTCGTTCAGCCCGATGTTGAGGACGGTGTCCATCATCCCCGGCATGGAGAACTTGCCGCCGGACCGCACGCTGACCAGCAGCGGGTCGTCGGGGTCCCCGAGCCGCTTGCCCATCGCCTGCTCCAGGGCGAGCAGGTGCTCGGTCACCTCCGCCTCGAGGCCCTCGGGCAGGTCGCCGGTCCTCAGGTAGGTCGTGCACGCCTCGGTCGTCACGACGAAGCCCGGAGGGACCGGCAGGCCCAGGTTGGTCATCTCGGCGAGGTTCGCGCCCTTGCCGCCGAGCAGGTCCTTCATGTCCTTGCCGCCCTCGGCGAAGTCGTACACGTACTTCGTCACGGGGTGCTCCGATCAGCGGGCAGATCAGGGGACGAGGCAGGTCGGCCGACGCTACCGCCCGCGCTGCCGCCGGCGCCGACCCGCACGCCGGAGCAGGAC
>JALYMN010000261.1 GCA_030773675.1 Actinomycetota bacterium | reverse complement strand
CTTCGAGGCGGCCTGGGGTAGGGCCGTGGGATCTGTGAAGGGGCATCTGCACGTCAACGGCACGCCGCTAACGATCAAGCACTGCGGTGGATCCGGGTTTAGCCGGCGGCAGGCACGGTGCCCACGGTGGCCCTGTCACGCCACTGTTAGAGCGCAAGGGGTCACAGCCGCCGTGGCGAGCTTCACCGAGCCTGGTGGATTGGGTAGGCCCCTGGCGCAGTGACCGCTCATGGCCGATGAACGGGTGGATCGGCTCTCTGCGTCCAGCGTGCGAGGGCCGACGGCTTGCCGGGCGCTGAGGCTCCCAGCGGTCGGGGCGTCCGTAGTCGCCCGGACGCAACACGTAGGGCTGCCGGAGCCGGCTGCCGAAGCGCGCGACCTCGGTCAGCGCGGCCAGGCCGACGAGCGCGTCCCGCTGGCGGTGACCACTGCGCCGGGCTGGCGCACGATCAGCGCGGTCAGCTCCTCAAGGAGCGCGCCGACCCGCCCCGTGGTCTCGGCGCTCGGCTGTCAAGGGACATGAGGATCTGCCCGGAGGCGGACATCAGAGTTGCCCGGTGGCGGTCACGAGATCTGCCCGGTGATGGCCACGGGACCTGCCTCGGGTGGCCATCACGGTCGGGTGGTCAGGTCAGCGGCCTCACCCCTTGGCCGGCGAGGGCTTGGGACAGTCGGACGCTGTCGCCGCTGGTCTGGCAGACGTGCGCGTGGTGCAGGAGCCGGTCGACGGTGGCGGTGGCGAGGGTCTTGGCATGAGCTCGTCGAAGGCGGCGGGGTGCAGGTTGCTGCTGATCGCGACGGATCGTTTCTCGTAGGCGGCGTCGACGAGCCGGTAGAGCCCTTCGGCGGCGTCGGGTCCGACCGGCAGCAGGCCGATGTCGTCGATGACGACGAGGTCGGCGCGCAGCAGCCTGGTGAGGGCTTTGGTGACGGTGTCGTCGGCGCGGTGCCGGCGGACGAACACGCCGAGGTCCTCGAGGGTGAACCAGGCGACCTTCAGGCCGGCTTCGACGGCTTGCTGGCCGAGGGCCTCGAGCAGGAACGTCTTGCCGGTGCCGGACGGGCCGCAGATGACCAGGTTCTCCCGCCGGCCGACCCACTCCAGTGTCCGCAGCGCCTGCTGGGTCGGGGCGGGGATGCTGCTGGCCGCGGGTTGCCAGGCGTCGAAGGTCTTGCCGGTCGGGAACGCCGCCGCGGCCCTTCTGGTGGCGAGCGCGGAGCGTTCGCGACCGGCGGCTTCCTCACCGAACAGCGCCCGCAGTACTTCGACGGGTTCCCAGCGTTGCGCCCGGGCGGTGGCCAGCACCTGTGGTGCGTGCGTGCGGATGTGCGGCAGCCGCAGCCGGCGCAGCAGCGTCTCGAGGTCCGCCGGCAGCGCCGGCGCGGCTGGAACACCCACCGACGGAGCCGTCTTCGTGCTGCTCGCTGACGCTGCAGCCGCGTTCACCGCAGGCTCCCGGTGCTGGCAGTGGTGCTGGGGCTGGTGCCGAGCGCGGCCCAGCTGCTGGTGCCTTGGGTGAGGCTGCGGTCCTCACCGGCCGAGCAGGCCGGACCGGCCTCGGCGCGGGCGTGATGGGCGACGATCGAGGCGAGATCAGCCTCGGCGAACCGGCCGTGCACGGCGGCGTGGCCGAGCGCCCAGTCGACCGCGACCGGGTCGCCGAGCTTGGCCAGCGTGACCGCGGCGGCCATCTTCACCCGCATCTTGGTGCTGCCGGCGGCGGCGGCCTCGGTCAGCCAGAGCCGGGCGCCCTCGCCGAGCGCGAGGAACTCCGCCTCCGCGGCGTTCTTGGCCTTGGGTTGACGTTCGAGCGCCCCGGCCGGTGCGGGTGGGAAGTGCGCGTCGTCGAGCCGGGGGCTGCCGGGTTGGGCCCGTAGGTGCCGGGCGACCTCGACCGGCCCGGCCGCCGTCACGTGCATGATCACCACCCGCTCGTCCGGGCCCTGTCCGTGGACCCGGACCCAGACGGTCTGGCCGAGCAGCGGGTGCGGGACCGAGTACTGCCCGCCGTCGAAGGTGACCATCGGGGTCTTGGCCGCGACCGTGCGGGTCACCCCGAGCGCGACCGTGTGCGGCTGCGCCGGCCTGTCGGGTGCGCAGGTGCCGATCCGCCGACGGAGGCCCGGCCCGGCTATGGGGGCCGGTCTGACGCCCCGGCAAGGCCGCACCTCGGGCAGGGGTCGCGGCGGTGGGGAGGGGCAGCCACACCGACTCACGGTTGATGCAGGCGGGCTGCTGATGTCGTCGGTCGACGATGACGCAAGACGGTCAGGGACAGAGAAGCCGGTGCAGTGTGCCGAATGT
>JALYMN010000260.1 GCA_030773675.1 Actinomycetota bacterium | reverse complement strand
GTGCCGGAGAGGCGGCGGGATGTCCTGTGCCGGCGCTGCACACCAAGCGGTGGACCCCGCTACCGCAAGGACCGGGTCCCCTCGCGCCGCCGTCGAACGGGCCGGCGCTGGCCGCGCGCCGCCTGAGGCAGTCGCAAAGTCCTCGCGCACAGCGGGATCCCAGGCTCCGGGGCATCAGTCGGCAGGGAGGACGGTCCTGCTGCGCCGCCCGATGTGGGGTGCTGCCTACGGACTGGCCGCCCGCAAGGGGCTGCGTGGGCAGCGGGCCGTCAACACCGTGTTCGCCCTGGTGTACACGGGCGACCTCCTGCTCAACACCGTGCTGGGCTCTACCGGCCCAGCCGCTGGTCGAGCAACGACCTGCTGATCGACGTGGTGGACAAGTACGTGCAGGCCCAGGCCACCGGAGCCGTCTTCGACCGCCTCCTGGGCCAGGCCCGCCACCTCCCGCCCGGCGCGGGTCTGTAACGGCCCGCGCTGCGGCAGGACGGACGACGGAGCGACCTGCCAGCCGGGCTCAGGAGTGTGCGGTCAGATCTGGGGCAGGGCGAGGTCGAGCAGCCGTCGCGCCCACCGCAGGACGACGGAGCCGGCGACAGCGCGTGCCCCGAGGCCCCGCTGCGGGCGTGCTCCGGGTAGACCGCCCGACCGAGACCCTGACCACGACCGACGGACGGAGCAGCCCCCGTGACGACCGACAGCCCGAGCGGCCTGCGCCGCCTCGCCGAGCAGGAGAAGCACGCCTACACGCAGGGGGAAGAGCGCCCGCTCGGCTCGTTCCTCGCGCTCCTCGGCGCCTACGGCGGCTTCGTCGCCGGGCTGGCCGCCATGGGACGCTCCCGCGGCGCGACGCTGCCCGAGCGGGTCGCGCCCGGCGACCTGGCGCTGGTCGCCGTCGCGACGTTCGAGCTCTCCAGGCTGCTCGCGAAGGACCCGGTCACTAGTCCCTTGCGCGCGCCGTTCACCACCTTCGCCGGGACCAGCGGGGAGGCAGAGCTCGCCGAGGAGGTCCGCGGCAGCGGCGCCCGCAAGGCGCTCGGCGAGCTGGTCACCTGCCCCTTCTGCTTGGGGCAGTGGGTCGCGACCGGTCTGCTGGGCGGCCTCGTCCTCGCCCCGCGCCCCACCCGGCTGGCCGCCGCCGTGCTGACGGCGGTCGCCGGCGCCAGCACCCTGCAGCTCGCCTACGCGCGCCTGCAGTCGGCCGCCACGTGAGCCGGTCCGGCACGGGGTGGGCGGACAGGCGGTGCGCCCCTGGTGCCGGCGCAGCCGGTGAACGCCCGCACGGCCGGCCCCGCGGGTCGGGGCACGGTCAGCGCGCCGGTACTGCTGGTCACGCCCCGCCGCGCTGGACGAGGAAGTCCCGTACGACGGCCGCGGCCTGGTCCGCCGCCAGGGTGAGCGCGTTGTGGGGCTGCCCGGGCAGCACGACGAGGCGGCCTTGCGGGAGCCGTCGGGCGAGCTCCTCCGACCAGGCCTGGGGAGCGATCGCGTCCCGCCCGCCGCGCAGGACGAGTGCCGGGCACGACACCCGGGCCAGCCGGTCGAGGACGTCGTCGTGTCGGAGCGCGACCAGCGTGTGGGCCGAAGTGCGGACGTCGGCCCGCAGCCAGTCCCGCACCAGGTCCGGCAGCTGGCGCGGCGGCTCGCGGAGCCCGTCGAGCAGCCACCGCCCGACGTAGGTCGGCCAGTCCTCGGCCGCGGGATCGCCGGTGGGAGCGGACAGGACGACGGCGGACACGCGGCCCGGGTCCTGCTGAGCGGCGGCGAGCGCGGGCTGGCAGCCGACCGAGTGCCCGAGCAGGGTCACCGGTCCGAGCCCGACGGCGTCGCACCAGCGCAGGACGGTGCGGGCGTGGTCGTCGACGTCGTAGGCACGAGGTGGGCGGCCGCTCGCGCCCGCACCCGGCAGGTCCAGGGCCCAGACGTCCGCGAAAGCCGCGAAGGCGCGCACGGCCGGCAGCAGTGTCCGCCCGGACAGCGCCAGCCCGGGCAGCATAACGACCGGCTCGTGCCCGACCGGTCCGGGCAGGTGGAGAGCCGCCAGCCGCACTCCGTCGACCTCACGGACGTCCGACCGGGTCATCCGACCGCCGCTCCCGGCGTAAGGGTCTGCCGACGGAGGTGCACGACAGCAGCGTTGAGGCCGCCGGCCAGCGGCACGGCCACGACGGCGCCTCCGATCCCGGCGAGCAGGCCACCCAGGGTGATCACGACGACGACGGCCAGGGGGTGCAGGCGCACCGCCTTGCCGAGGACGAGCGGCTCGAGCACGTACCCGTCGACCATCTGGACGAGCACGACCGCGCCCACCACGAGCGAGCCGGCGACCGGGCCCTCGGCGACGAGCGCCACCGCGACGGCAGCGAGCCCGGCGATCGTGGCGCCGGCGTAGGGCAGAAAGGCGCCGAGGAAGGTCAGCGCCGCCAGCGGCGCCACCGCGGGGACGCCGATGAGCAACAGCGCGACGGCGATCAGCGTCGCGTCGACCAGGGCCACGACGAGGATGCCGCGCATGTAGCCGGTCAGCGCCTGCCACGCCGCGGTCCCGGCCTCGTCGGCCGGCTGTCGCGCGGCGCGTGGGAGGACGCGCAGCACCCAGCCCCAGACCGTGCGCCCGTCGAGCAGCAGCACGAGCACGATGAACAGGGCCAGCACGGCGCCGGTGACCAGGTCCAGCAGCGTGCCGACGGCGGTCACCGCTCCACTGACGACGCCGCCCTGGAGCCCGGCGCCGGACTGCCCGCGCAGCCGGTCGAGCTGCCGCTGGTCGACTGGAAGCCCGGACGACTGCAGCGCGCGTAGCAGCCGGTCGCCGGCCTGGGACAGGCTGCCCATCAAGTCCGACAGCTGCGCGCCGACCACCGCGCCGAGCGTCGCCAGCACGACCGCGACGACGGCCACGAAGGCCAGGAACACCGCGGCGGCCGCGAGCCGGCGCGGCACACCGGCGTGCTGGACCCGGACGACGAGCGGGTGCAGCACCGCGGTGAGCAGGAGCGCCGCGGCGAAGGCCGCGGTCAGCAGAAGCACGCGGCCGAGCGCGAGACCGAGCAGGACGACCCCGCCGGCGAGCAGGACGAGCCGCCACGTCCAGGCGACGGCCACCTCCACTCCGCGCGGGACGACGACGGGCGGGCGGGCTGGCAGGTCAGGAGTCACGGGCACGTCGGGCGTGTCCCCGGTCGACCGCAGGTCATCCTCGGCGGGCCGCGTCGAGCCGCCGTCTCCGGACCTCAGCTGCTCCGCGATGCTCGAGCCCGACGGCGGCGCGCAGCTCCTCGGCGTCCTGGAGCAGCTGGGGCTTGTCCCCGCCCAGCTCCTCCATGAGGTCCACGAGACCGTCCGCGATCCCGTTGAGCTTGTGCTGGATGGCCTTGTCCGCGCGCGTCTGGCTGTTCTGCAGCAGCGCCACGAGCAGGAAGGTCACGATCGTCGTCAGCGTGTTGATGACGAGCTGCCAGGTTTCGACGCTCCGGAACAGGAAGTACGACGGCGCCCACAGCAGGACGAGCACCATGCACAGCGCGAAGAACCAGGCTCTGGACACGAACCTGTTGCCCGCGCTGGCGAACCGGTCGAACGGCGACAGCTCGGCCTGGACGTGGCTGGGCATCGTGCCCGGCACCCGGTGCGCGTGACCGTGCCCGGAAGGCTGTCCGCCGTCCTGGTCCTCGACCGGCATACCGCTGCTTCCTCTCCTGCGGGCGGGCGCTGCCCGGCGCCGGCCGGAGCGCGTCGCGAGCCTCCGCGCGCGTTCTACCAGGGGGTCGGCCGGCGTGGCACGGCTGCGGAGCGGAGGGCGTCAGGCCCGCTTCAGCGGGTCGTGGCCCCAGTTCATGAGCGAGTAGCGCCAGCGGGAGGTCTCGATCTCCTCCTTCGTGGGCTCCTGCGCCAGGTGCCGGTGCACGTAGCCGACGACGCGGCGCATCTCGCCGTAGTCGTCCTCGCCGAGCTCGCCCCGCTTCGTGCGGAGCAGCCGAACGATGTGCCGGCCGCTCTCGTGCCCCTTCGACTCCTGGCCTTCGGGGGAGTCCTTGCGCCCGCCGGCGCTGCCGGTCCAGCCGACGGACCGCGACTGCTCGGTCCCGAGCCACTTCTCGAGCTCGCCCGGGGACATGTTCACGGCGTCCCGGAAATCGTCGTAGACCTGGTCCAAGGTCTTGCTGCTGCTCACGTCTCGTGCAGCGCGGACGGCTTGTGCACGGCCTCGCGGCCGGACTTGTCGCTCTTGACGAGGTACTGCGGGTCGTCCTCGGAAGCCCGGACAGTGCGGCCCGCGGCCTTCGTGTCCTCGGTGATCTTCTCCTCGACCTTGCCCACGGCCTCGCCGCCGTGGCTCTTCCAGATGACCTCGTTGCCCTTCTTGAACTCGCTCATGACTGCCTTCCTGGGTCAGGGGGACGGACGGCCGGGCCCTACCCGCGAGGAGCGGACCGCGACCCCTCCGTGAGCGCACGGCTGCATGCTCGGGCTGCCGGGTGCAGCAGCACCTCGATCCAGCCGTCAGCTCGCCGGTCGCCGCCGGACTGTCCGCCGACGAGCTCCTGGAGTTCCGCTCAGTCGCAGGACAGCAGGGCGCGAGCGTCGTTCGCCCGACGATCGCCACATCTGGTCGGCACGCGCAACAGGACGAGCGCAGGGACCGAGTCGCCCTCGCGATGGTGTGGACCGGGCCGAGTGGGCAGGGTGACGGAGATCGCTGCAGGAGGACGTCGGCCTGCGTCGCGCGCAGGCGCAGCCCGCGCGGCAGGAGGGATCGACAGCCGGAGGAAGGATCGCGTTGCCCGATGCTGCTGGTGCACCGGCGTGCCGCCGGGCAAGGACCTGCTCGACGCTCTGCTCACCTGCTACCAGCTGTCCTGCCGTGAGCAACAGCGCGTCACGGCCCTGGCCCGCGCGATGAGCCCGCGGCGGGACTGACGTGCCCGAGCTGCCCGGGGACCGCGCCGTCGCCGACTTCGACTCCGCGTCGGCCATGCTGCGCGCGACCGCCGCCGCGCTGCACGGACGCACGCTGCCCCGCTTGGGGAAGGGCCGGCTGACGGGCACGGCGGTGCGCGCCTCGGCCGCGCTGCCCCTGCCGCTGCGCCGGGCGGCGTACGCGCGGGTGAGCGGCGCGGAGGCCGTCCCGGGCGACCGGCTGGGCGACCTCGACGCCGAGGCGGTCGCCGCCTGGACCGTCGAGCTGTACCCGCAGCGGCGCTACCCGGCGGTCGCGCTCGGGTCGTCCAACGGCGCGGCGGTTCACCTCTGGGCCGCGCTGGGCGTGCCGTGGCTGCCGCAGACGTGGCTGCTCCCGGTGCGGGCGCGCACCCCCCTCGACGACCCGCGCCGCGCTCTGGAGGTCGGAGAGCGGCTGGCGGCACCGCTGCTGGCCGCCGCTCCCGACCTGGCCCTGCACCACATGCACGACCCGAACCACGACCGCCTGACGCTGCAGCGGATGGCCTACTTCCGCGTCAAGCGGCGGCGCCTGGGAGCCGCCAACACCCGGTTCTTGCAGGACTGCCTCGCCCCCGGCGGGACGGTCGTGGTGGTCGACGACCGCAGCCGGTGGCCGGTAACGCGGCTCGGCGACCGGCACGTCTTCCAGTTCGGCGCGCAGGGCGGCGCCACCGTCGAGGAGTACTTCTCCGGCGGACCCCGGGTCGCGGCGTTCCTGCGCGAGCAGGGGGTGGACCGGGCGCGCTGGGACCCGCCGGAGCCCGACGACGAGGCCGCCGAGGCCGAGTGGGGCCTGGACGCGACCCTGCTGCAGGACGTGCGGCGATGGGCTGCCGAGCACGGCCATCCGGTGCGCCGGATCGTGCTGGACGCGCCGGAGGACCTCAGCCCGGCGGTGGCCGACCTGCACCGTCGCTGGTACCAGCAGCGCGGCCTGCCGGCCGAGCGGCTGCTGGTGGAGTCCTTCGTGCTCCTGGACCCGGTGGCGGCGCTGCGCTCGGGCAGCGTGCCGTTCTGGACCCTGTTCGCCGTCCAGCCGTCGGTGCAGCGCCTGGCGGCGTACCTGGACGCGACGGCGCCGTACGACGAGGTGCTCGGCCTGCTCTTCCCGCACGGCACCGCGTCGATCGGGGTCGCTCCGCCGGCGCACTGGGAGCTCGCCCTCGGCAGGGCGCGCCGGAGGGGGCAGCTGCTGTCGGTGGATCCGTCGCGCTTCCCGGCCGACTTCGGGCACCTCGCCCGCTACAGCAGCGCGCTGGAGCGGCTGGGTCCGATCCGGTCGCTGCCCGAGGAGCCGCTGTCCCTGTCGGAGCTGGAGACGCTGGCCCCCGGACTGCTCGCGGACCTCGACGAGCAGGTCTGAGCGCTACACAGCGCCGCGCGCAGCGCTGCGCCTGCGGTCGTGCGGGTCTGGCCGCGGGCAGCAGCCAGGCCGTGCCCGGAGGTCTCCTCGACGTCTCGCGCCGCCTGGTCACCGGCGCGCGGAGGGGGGCGTCAGCCGCCTCAACGCTGATGTATCACCCTGTCTCACCCGTGCTAACGTCGCGCATGAGCGAGGCGACCGTGCGCGAGCTGCGCAACCACGGCGGCGAGATCCTGGACCGGGTCGAGGCGGGTGAGCGCGTCATCGTCACCCGTGACGGGCGCCCCGTCGCCCGGCTCGAGCCGCTCGGCCGGCGGCCGCTGTCCGCGGCGAGCCTCGTCGAGCGGTTCCGCCGGCTACCGCCCGTGGACGCGATGGTGCTGCGTGCCGACGTCGACGCCCTGCTCGAGCAAGCGCTGTGAGGGAGCACGCGCGTGGCGTCCTCGACACCAGCGTCGTGGTAGCCCTCGAGACCTACGACCCAGCCCAGCTCCCCGACCTCCCCGTCATCACCGCCGTCACGCTCGCCGAGCTGTCCGCTGGCCCGCTGCTAACAGACGACCCATCCGAACGTGCGGCACGCCAGGCAAGGCTGCAGGAGGTCGAGGCGAGCTTCGACCCCCTGCCGTTCGACGCGGCCGCCGCCCGAGCGTTCGCCCGCGTCCGCGTCGCGCTCGACATGGCTGGCAAGCAGCTCAAGCCGCGCGCGTTCGACGCGCTCATAGCGGCGACCGCGTTGTCCGTCGAGCTGCCGCTCTTCACTGCGAACCCGCAGGACGTGCCGAAGGTCGACGGTCTCGACGTCGTCGCGCTCTCGCCGCCGGCCGGCGCGACCTGACCCTGCCTGACGCGGTCGCGTGGACGCGTCGAGCCGGGCTCGGCCGGGCGTCACAGGGTCGGGCGCAGGAAGACCCTGACCTGCACGAGTGCTGACCCGACCGGCTCGGTCGCGCTGAGTCCGCCGGCGTCACGACGCAGGGCCTGGTCGTCGTTCAAGCAGGATCACGGTGGCGAGCGTGCAGGATGAACGCGGCACTACCAGGGTCACGTGATGGGTGACAGGCAAGGCGTGGACCCGACATTGGATTGGGAGATCGACCTCACGGCGCTGTTCGACCGACGCCCACCCCGTACCTGGTCCTCACTCCGGACATGCAGATCGTCGGGATCGGCTGAACCGGTCGGCGGGGGCGCCCATCAACTGCTCCTTCTCGTGGTGACCTTGACGGACAGGGCCCGGCGCAGCGCGAGCTCGTCGAGTTCGGCACGGACGGCTGCCTCGACCCGCTGCACGCCCGCGAGTGCTCCCCGCCGGGTCCGGGCGTGCCGGTGGTGCTCGTGCACGGCGTCGCCGTGTCGCCCCGCTACCTCATGCCGCTCGCCCATCAGCTGGCCCCCAGCCACCCGGTGCAGGTGGTCGACCTGCCCGGCTTCGGCCTGAGCGAGGAGCCCGGCGCCGTCCTGGACGTCGCGGGCCTCGCCGACGCCCTGCACGCCTGGCTGCTGGCGGCCGCTCCGCCCGCGCCGGTGCTATGCGCCAACTCCTTCGGCTGCCAGTGGCCGTCGAGCTCGTGGCGCGGCACCCGGAGGTCACGCAGGCGCTGGTCCTGGTCGGCCCGACGATGGACCGGCACCCTCGCACCACGGTGCAGCAGGTCGTGCGCCGACTGCGCAACCTGCGGCACGAGGACCTGTCGCAGCTGCCGTCCTGGCGCGCGACGTGCGGGACGCCGGCATCCGCCGCGCCGCGCTGACGTTCGCGCGGGCGCTGCGCGACCCGGTGGAGAGCAAGCTGCCTCTGGTCCGGTTGCCCACCCTGGTCACCCGGGGCGCCCTGGAGCAGGTGGTGTCGCAGCGCTGGGCGCAGGAGGTCGCAGTACTGCTGCCGCTCGGCGAGCTCGCCGTCGTCCCGGGCAGCCCGCACGACGCGAACTACAGCGCGCCCGACCAGCTCGCCGAGATCGTGCTGCCCTTCCTGGCCCGCGTGGCCGCCGGCCCGGACGTGCCGGCGCCGCTCAGCGGCCCGGGCGGAACACCACCCGCAGACAAGCGTCCTCCTTGTGCTTGAACATCTCGTAGCCGCGGGCCCCCTCCTCCAGCGGCAGGTGGTGCGTGCCCAGGAAGGCCGGGTCGATCTCACCGCGAGCGATCCGCTCCAGCAGCATCAGGATGTAGCGCTGGCCGTGCTGCTGGCCCATCCGCAGGGTCAGCCCCTTGTTCATGGCCGCGCCGAGCGGGACCTTGTCGGCGTACCCGCCGAACATGCCGACGACCGAGACCGTGCCGCCCTTGCGGCAGGCCAGCAGCGCCTGGCGCAGCGCGGCGGCCCGGTCGGTCTGCAGTCGGACCACCTGCTTGACCTTGTCGTAGGCGTACTGCAGCCCGGCCAGGGGCTGCACGCCGTCGCTGTGCGCCTCCATGCCGACCGCCTCGATGCAGGCGTCCGGCCCGCGGCCGCCAGTGAGCTCCCGCAGCGCCTCGAGCACGTCGACCCGGGGTGTAGTCCAGCGTCTCCGCCCCCGCGTGCCGCTCGGCCGCAACCAGCCGGTCGGCGAGCCGGTCGACCACGATCACCCGCTCGGCGCCGAGCAGGTACGCCGCCCGGGCGGCCATCTGGCCGACCGCGCCGGCGCCCCAGACGGCGACGACGCTGCCTGGCCGCAGGTCGCACATGTCCGCGCCCATCCACCCGGTCGGCAGGGCGTCGGAGGCGAAGACCACCTGCTCGTCAGGCAGCCCCTCAGGCACGCGGAAGGCGTTGACGTCGGCGAAAGGCACCCGCACCAGCTCGGCGTGGCTGCCGGGGAAGCCGCCCGAGCCCTGCCCGTAGCCGTACACGCCGGCGATGGCCGAGCCCCACAGGTGCTCCAGCATCCGCGGCTGCGGGTTGGTGTTGTCGCACAGCGACCACAGCCCCTGCCGGCAGTAGGTGCAGCCGCCGCAGCCGATGAACGACGCGACGACCACCCGGTCGCCCACCTGCAGGGACCGCGCCTCCGACCCCGCCTCGGCCACCTCGCCGACGAACTCGTGACCGAGGACGTCGCCCTCGCGCATCGCCGGGACGTAGCCGTCCATCGCGTGCAGCTCGGTGCCGCAGACGGAGCTGGCGGTGACGCGGACCAGCACGTCGGTCGCGCTGACCAGCTCCGGATCGGGCACGGTCTCCGTGCCGATACGTTCGATGCCCTGCCAGCACACCGCCTTCACGGCCGTCCCCCTGCCGACAGCTGCCGGCGCAGCGCCGCCGTGATCCTCCGCTGCAGCGGGCTGCGGCCCGAGACCCGCTCGTCGGAGCGCACCACCTCGCCGCACTCCAGCAGCTGCTTGGCCCGGCGCAGCGCGTCTCGGACCTGCTGGTCCGGCTCCTCCCCGGCCAGCCGGGCCAGGGCCTGCCCGAGCCGGCCTCCGGGGAGCTGGTGGTCAGTGCCAGGCGGAGCTCGGTGCCGCGCCCGCCCGGCACCGGCGTGACGCTGACCTCCCCCGCGTTAGGGACGTCGGGGTGCGCCCCACCGAGCGCCACGCGAGCCGCCGGCCGGGCTGCTCGTCGACGATCTCGGCGTCTCACTCGACCCGCCGTCGCCCGGGAGCCGACGTGACCCAGTGCGAGCGGCGCGCGTCCAGCACGTCCACCGCTCAAGGTGCGGGAGCACGCGCGGCAGGCCCGCCAGGTCGCGTACACCTCGTCGGGTGGGCGCTCGACCGTCACGGCGCGTCCCAGCTCCGGCGCGCCCGACGGGCCTGCCCCAGCAGACCGGCGGCGGAGCGCAGCCATCGCCGTGGCACCGCCGATGAGGGCGACCGCGGGCAGCAGGCCGCGCCCCGGCGTCGGTCCGTGCTGAGCGCGTGGCACTGGCTGGTGCTACCCCACCTGCGCAGGACCGTCCCAGCCAGCTCTGCGCCGAGCCGAGAGCAGGGCGAGCCGGATGAGCGTGATCAGCGTCTGCGCACCCGCAGAACGAGCCCGTCGCCGGCGGCGCGGGCGCCGATGAGGGCGGCGTCTCCTCGGCCCGCCCGGCAGCGCGTCGGCCACCGCCGCGACGGCGACCTTCGGGGACGACGCCAGGGCGCTGCGGTGTTCGCTCGGCGATGGAGCCGGTGCGTGTGCAGCCGACCCGCAGGGCTCACCCGCTACCCCGGGCGGGACTGCGGGCGAGCACGGCGCGGTAGACCGCGAGCGTCTGCGCGGCCATGCGCGCGCTGCTGTAGTGCTCGAGGTAGCGCTGCCGGCCCGCGGCGCCGCAGCGACGGGCCCGCTCCGGGTCGTCGAGCAGCTCAGCGACCGCGCAGCCTAGGGCGCGTGGATCGCCCGGCCGGACGAGCAGGCCGGTCGTCCCGTCGACCACCACCTCGGCGCTGCCGAACACGCGGCTCGCGACGACCGGCAGGCCGGCGTCCATCGCCTCGAGAGCGGCGAGCGGCATCGCCTCCTGCCGCGACGGCAGCACGAAGACGTCGGCGGCATCAAGCAGCAGCCGTGCGTCCGGCCGGAACCCGGGCAGGTGCACCCGATCGGCGACGCCGAGCGCCGCCGCCTGCTCGGTCAAGGCCCGGTGCAGCGGCCCGTCGCCCAGAACCACGACGGCGAGGTCGGGGAAGCGCGCCGCCAGGTCGGGCACCGCGTCGATGAGGTGCCGCTGCCCCTTGTAGTGCAGCAGGCGGCCGACGGTGAGCACCACGCGTGCAGCGGGGTGCAGACCGAGCGCTGCGCGGGCCGCGGCACGTCCGGGACCGCCGGCGCGAGTTCGGATGCCGTTGGGCACGGTCACGAACCGCTCGGCCGGGACGCCGATCCGCTCGTAGCTGCGCCGCTGCAGCTCGGAGACGGCGACGAGCCGGTCGACCGGCTCGATCGCGGCGAAGAACGGCACTCGGTGCTTCCGGCTCCCCATCTGCCACGGCAGATGCAGCGTCTGCAGCACCGCGGGGACACCGGCACACCCCGCCGCCCGGGCGCCGTCGAAGTTCTCCCGCCCGGTGCCGACGTGGACGTGGAAGACGTCCACGGGATGCATGCGGAGATCGTGGGCGACGGCGTTCCCGAAGCCGGGATCGCGGGGGTGGGGCAGCGCCACCGGACGTGCGCCGACCGCGGCAGCGAGCTCGAGCAGGCGGACGCCGGCCGGCGTCGGCCAGGCCATCATGGTGACGTCGAGCTGTCGGACGTACTCGGCGGCGAGGTCGATCATGTGCCCGCCCATGCCGGACGGGTCCGCCGACGGTGTGTACAGGCACACCACCGGACGGCGCCCTCCACCCGCCGCGCGCCCGGGCTCGCCGTGCCGGCTGACCGGGCCGGGCCGGTCAACAGCGACGGGCCGGCTGACGACACCGGGCCGGCTGACCGGGCCGGGCCGGGCGGCTCGGCGCACGGCCGGCGCGAAAAGTGCCTCGACTGCGATCCCAGGGAGCTGGTCCACGGGTGCCTTCTCCTCCTGCCGCCTCCCCGTCGTCCCTGACCGCGGCCTGCTCCGTACGTCCCGTCGTGCCGCAGCCCCCGCGCTCGCGCACGGCGACGAGCCGCGACAGCTGCCTTCAGGACATCCTGCCCCAGTCGAGCGTGACCGCCGGAGCCGACGCCGAGCCAGCCAGCAGCCTCCTCGGTCCGCCTGCTGCTCCGAGTTCGGACAGGGCGTGATCACTGGTCGGCGGCCGGCCGGGTTGTCAGCAGGTCGAGCTCATGAACTCGTGTCCACGCCGCGCGCAGGTTCGCTTCCCGACCGGGTTCGGTGACCTCGGCGACGTACCGCTCCTGACTGCGGCTGTGGCCCGCTGACCAGCGCAGGTAGGCGTAGACCCGCCGCTTGCCGGGGAGGTGCTTCAGGGCGATGGAGGCGGTCACGATCCGCCCGTCCGGGCGGGCGAGCTGGCGCCGTTCGCGTCCCCCGGCGGCGTGGTCCTGTTCCGCCGTGCGCTGCGCTGGTGTCAGGTCGGCGGGGGCGCGCCAAGCGTGCGGTGCCAGGGGCGCTCTCCGCCAGCCGGGCATCTGACTGCTCCTCGAGCCGGGACCACATCCCGCGGTAGGGGTAAACGCTGGCGCAGTCTGCCGGACACGGAGCCACTGCGGGTCACCTCCCAGCAGCACGAGTCGGATCAGCCGGCTCAGGTCGGGAACCGTCTCTGACGAAGCAGGAGCTCGAGCGCAGCGAGCAGTCCGCGTGCGAGCAGGCTGTCCTCGGGGTGCACCTGCCGCGGGTCGACCGGATGGTGGACGTGGACCGCTACGGGCGCGAGGGCTCGACCCGGCTGCAAGGGGCGGGTGGCGAGGGGGACACCTACTTCCTGTCCCGGTTCCAGCAGGGGTGGCTGGTCTCGGCGGCGGGCTGCGAGGTCCGGGGCGAGCTGCCGTACGACTGCGACGTCGAGGGACCGTGATGCGCGTGCTTGTTCTGGACCTACCTCATCGGCATCACCGCAGGCTTGGCCTGGTGCCTGACACTGGGCCTGGGTCGCTGGTGAGGCGGAGGCTCCAGGACTACGGCCTCGGGCTGTTCTTCGGGCTGCTGTTCCTGCTGGCCCTCGTCGGTCAGGCCGTGGCGGGGGTCGCCGAGTTCAACCAGCAGCAGCAGGCGCACGGCGGCGCCTCGCTCTCGCTGCTGCAGTACGTCGCCTCGGCCGACTTCGCCGTCGACGTGGCGGAGAACTGGCAGTCGGAGTACCCGCAGTTCCTGCTGTACATCGTCGCCACGGTCTGGCTCGTGCACCGGGGCTCGCCGGAGTCGAAGGAGCTCGACAAGGCCGGCCGAGGCAGCGACGAGGACCAGCTGCTCGGCGCCCACAGGCGCCCGGACTCCCCGTCCTGGGCGAGGGCGGGAGGCTGGCGCACCAAGGTGTTCTCGCACTCGCTACCGCTCGTGATGGGGCTGATCTTCCTGCTCTCATGGCTGGCGCAGTCGGTCGCGGGCTGGTCTACGTACAACGAGCAGCAGCTCAGCCAGTACCAGCCGACGGTCTCGTGGCTGGGCTACCTGGCCACTCCGGACTTCTGGAGCCGGACGCTGCAGAACTGGCAGTCGGAGTTCCTCGCGGTCGGGTCGATGGTCGTGCTCTCGGTCTACCTGCGGGAACGGGGCAGCCCGGAGTCCAAGCCGGTCGGCGCCGCCCACGACGACACGGGCGCCACCGGCTGAGAGGGCGCACGTGCTGGACGCGCTGGGCGGCCGAGAGTCGTCCGGCACGTGCGGCCGCCCGGACAGAACAGCGCCCACGACGCCATCCCGGCAGCTCAGGCTCGAGCTCGGCCACCTCGGACCGCTCCAGCCACCGGCCAGCCGCGATGACCTAGCGTCCGGGTCCGTGGCCTTCAGCCGAGACCAGCGAAGCCTGGCTGCCCTGCGCACCATGCTGGACCGCGCACACCTGGCGACGCCGGGGCAGCTGCCCGAGGTGGTGCTCGCCGCCGCACGGGAGCTGGACTGGACCGCGGTGATCTACCTGATCGACTACGAGCAGCGGCTCCTGCTTCCCGTACCGGCACCGGACCACCAGACCGACCAGCCCCAGCCCGTCGACACCACCCTTGCGGGGCGCTGCTTCCGCAACGTGAAGCCGGTGCGCTGGTCCTCGTGGGAGCAGGCGCAGGGGGTGTGGCTGCCGGTGCTCGACGGCAGCGACCGCCTCGGCGTCCTCAAGGTCACGCTGAGCGAGGACGTGGACCTCGACGACCCCGTCTTCCGTGACCGCTCCCGACTGCTGGCCCACCTGGCCGGGCACCCGATCGCGGCGAAGTCCCCCTACGGCGACGGGCTGACCCGGGTTCAACGGCTCCGCCCGCGCAGCGTGGCCTCGGAGCTGTTGTGGCAGCTGCTGCCGCCCCTGACGTTCGCGTGCGAAGGCCTCGTCGTCTCCGGGCTGCTGCAACCCGCCTACGACGTCGCTGCTGACGCCTTCGACTACAGCGTCCTCGACGACGTCGCGCACCTGGCCGTCCTCGACGCCACCGGACACGACCTGGGCGGCACGCTGCTCGCCGCCGTCGCGCTCGCCGCCTACCGCAACAGCCGCCGGGAAGGACGGGGGCTCTACGACACCGTCGCCGTGATGGACCGCTACATCGCCGAGCAGGGGCGGCAGGAGAAGTTCGCCACCGGCATCCTGAGCGAACTCGACCTCTCGACTGGACGGCTGCGCTACCTCAACGCTGGCCACCCAGCCCCGCTGCTTATGCGAGCCGGCAAGGTCGTCAAGGAGCTGACCGGGGGTCGGCGCGTCCTGCTCGGCCTCGGCACCGGGGAGGCGCAGGTCGCCGAGGAGTGGCTCGAACCCGAGGATCGGATCGTCTTCTAAACCGACGGCGTCACCGAAGCGCGCAGGCCGGACGGCAGCTTCTTCGGCCTGGCCCGGCTGACCGACCAGCTGCGGCGGGACAGCCCGCCCCAGAGACCCTGCGCCACGTCGCCCACGACGTCCTGACCTATCAGGACGACGTCCTGCAGGACGACGCCACCCTGCTCATCGCCCAGTGGGCCAGCGGCGAGGAACGCGCACTGACCTCCGCTCCTACCGGCACCGTCGACGCCCTCGACCTTAGGCCCAGGCACCCAACCGGGCACCCCGCTCCAAGGACGTGATGCACGTGCTCCTGGACGCCCGGCGCCACACCCGGAGCTCTGATTCATCCTGCACTTGACTGTGCGGTGCACCGATGAGCCGGGCGTGCAGGTCGGTCCACGGTGCCTGCAGCGTCTGCTGTCGGTGGTCCGCCAGCCGTGTTCGGCTGACCCAGCAGATGCAAGGCGGAGTCGAGCCAAGCGGCGATCTCGGCCAGCGGCAGCGGCCTCGGTGGCGCCCAGTTCCGCCTGCCGCTGCTGATCGGGCCGTTCGGCTTCGCCGCCCTGCAAGCGGTGATCCTGAACGAGGCCATGAGCCTGATCGTCGTGGTGACCGCGCTCCCGCCTGCCTCGCCGCCGTTCCCTACCCCGGCTCGCGCTCCGTTGGTACGTCGCCGTCAACTGCTCGCAGGCAGCCTCTTCGGTGCCTGGATCGGCGCGAGCTGGGCCACCCCGATGCGCTCGGCGACGCTGTCGAGGGTGCTCGCCGCCCTACTGGTGCTCATCGCGCTGACGCTGCCCCTCAGCCACGTCGGCACGCTCGAGCCACTGGCCCTCGCTGCGCCGGTGCGTGTGGGAGCTGGCTTGCTCGCCCGCGTGGGCATCGG
>JALYMN010000259.1 GCA_030773675.1 Actinomycetota bacterium | reverse complement strand
GCCCAGTTCGCCGGCAGCGGCCTGACCCGGGCGGTGCTGCGCGGCGGCACGTGGGCCGGCGCGGTCACCCCGGGCGACACGGTGGCGCAGGCGGTCGAGGGCTCCCGGCGGGGCGAGCGCAGCCTCGTCTACTGCTACACGCCCGACCTGGACCTCACCGGACACGTGCGGGGCGTCGGCAGCGAGGCGTGGCACAGCCAGCTGCGCCTCGTCGACCGCTTCGCCGAGGAGCTCGCGACCGCGCTGCCCGCGGGGACCACGCTGCTGGTGACCGCCGACCACGGCATGGTCGACGTCGCGGACGACGACCGGGTCGACTTCGACAGCACGCCCGCGCTGCAGGACGGCGTGGCCGCGCTGGCCGGTGAGCCGCGTGCGCGTCACGTGCACGTCCGGCCGAGCGCTCAGGACGACGTCCAGGCGGCGTGGGTCGGGCTGCTGGGCGACCGCATGTGGGTCGGGCCCGGCGAGCAGGCGCTGGCGGCGGGCCTGCTCGGCCCCGTCGTCACGCCCGAGGCGCGGCGCCGGGTGGGCGACGTCGTGGCGGTCGCGACCGGGCCGGTCGCCGTGGTCCGCCGCCGGGTGGAGCCCATGTTCTCCGGGCTGCGCGGGCAGCACGGCGCACTCACCGACGACGAGCTGCTCGTCCCGCTGCTGCGCGCCGAGGCCTGACGCTCGCGCGGCAGCGGCGGCATCGGCGCCTCGCCCGCGAGGCAGCGAGGTCCCAGCCCGGCGGACCGCCCGCTCAGTCCAGGAGGGCCGACGGCAGGAGCGTCACCGGGTACGGCGCCGCCACCTCGACGCGCTCGCCGCCGCCCGCACGGGCGACCTCCCGGTAGGTGCCGCCGGAGAGCTCGAGCACGAGCACCGACGGCTCGTCCGGGTCGACCAGCCAGTACGACGGGCAGCCCGCCTCCTGCAGCCGGTCGCGCTTGAGCAGCAGGTCGACCCGCCGGGTGCTGGGCGAGAGCACCTCCACCGCGAGCAGCGGCGGGCCGGGCAGCTCGCGCTCGGTGAACTGCGCCCGCGGCGCGACGAGCAGGTCGGGCTGCACCTCGGTGTCGTCGGCGAGCGCGACGGCGAACGGCGCCAGGATCACCTGCAGGTGGGGCGGGCACGCAGCCCGCAGCAGCAGGTAGAGGTTGCCGACGACCGTCTGGTGGCCGTGGCGGGGTGCGGGGCTCACGATGAGCGTCCCGTCGATGAGCTCGTACCGGTGCCCGTCGTCCGGGAGGTGCTCGAGGTCAGCACGGGTCAGCGGCCGGGCGAACGGGAGTGCGGTCACGGTCGTCATGGTCCTCCTCGGCGCGCGGCACGACCACACGCTGCCCGGCTGCAGCTCTGCACGCGGCCGTGGCCCGCCGGCTGTGGACGGAGCGGGGCCGGCCCGCGTTCGCGACAGCGGAGGGTCAGCGCCCGCGCCCTCAGAGCCGACGGACGCTGCGGAACGCGGTCGCGTACAGCCCGGTGCCGTCGAGCGTCGAGCGTCCGGAGACGTCTCCCATGGTCGGACCGTCCGCCCCCTTGCGACTGGACAGGAAGCGGCGCCGGCCAGAGGAGTCGACGCCGAGGTAGATCCCGACATGGTCGATCGCCGTGCCGTCGTCGCTGGACGCGTCGAAGAACACGAGGTCGCCGGCGAGCAGGGTGTCGAAGGCCTTCACCTGCCGGCCGGTGTTGCGCACGACCAGGACGCCGGGCGCGGACGTGTCCATCTGCACGGCGCGCCGGGGCAGCCGGACGCCGTCCGGCTCGAGGGTCATCGGCACACCGCCGAGCCGCCCGAACGTCATGCGCACGAAGCCGGAGCAGTCCAGCGCACCGAGCTGGTCGGCCTCGGGGCGGTCGGTAGTCGTGCCGTACGTCGCGGAGATGCCGAGGTAGTCGTTCCAGTCCGAACCCTCCTGCCGCACGCCGTCGACGAGCGGCCCGTACGACGCGTCGCCGGCGGTCCGCGTGCCCGTCCCGTCGTACTGGTCAGGGGCACCTGTCGCGTACCTGAAGCCGAGGGCGATCAGGTCGGGCGAGGTGTCGGCCAGGGCCGCCGTCAGCCAGGCGAGATCGACCATGCCCGCGAACGGGGTGCCAAGTAGACGCACCCACGCCCGCGACGTCACCCGGGCCGAGGTCGTCGACGGCTCGGCGAACGTGCGGGCGGGCCCGTCGAGGACGACGCTGCGCGCACCGTCGGTGAAGGTGGCGACGAGCCGCCCGGACGCGTCGTACACCCTCGTGCGAGCGGGCGAGGAGGCCCGCACGAGTGAGTACGAGGCCGTCGCCGTGCTGGTGCTCGTCCGGTCCGCCGCGCGCGGCTGCGGCTTGGCGTGGGCGACGAGGGGCAGCGACAGCAGCACAGATGCGCTCACGGTCGCGACGGCCAGAGCGCGCACGGGCCGTCGGAGGGCGGGGGTCGACAGCGGGCTCATACCTGCCGTGTTCGGACCGCCCGAGGTGCTACCCGCTACCCGGACGTGGGTTCAGCGACGTCCCGCCCGAGCCCTCGCAGGAGCGCGTCCACCAGTCGTCGCCGCCCCGGTGCGTCGCTGCGCAGCGCGGGCGCGGCCTCCACGTGCAGGAACACCGCTCCGGCGGCCCGGGCCGACCGGCCCTGCACGTTGCGGCGCGCCGCCAGGTCGCGGCAGCGCGGCCCGCCGCGGAACAGGCACACGTCCAGGCCCTCGTCCGCCAGAGCGGTGCGGGCACGACGCAGCAGGGCAGGCGGGTCGTCCGTGCCGTCGCTGAGCACGACGTCCGGCGGGTCCTCGCGACGCTCGTCGTCGAAGCCGTGCACCTGCGCGACCACCGAGGACTCCCGGAGCAGGGCCCGGTGCACCGCCTCGAACACGCTGTCGGTCCGATGGGCCACGTCGGCACTGTCCCCGTCCCCGGCGTCGCGATGCGCACCCGCCAGGAGCAGGGCTCGCGCCCCGGCGCGCTGGAACAGCTCCAGCCCCACCTGCGGCGTCCACAGGTCGCTGACCGGGTGCGGCACCTCGACGAGCAGGTCCGATGCGGACGCCGGCGCCACGACGTAGGCGCCCCAGTGCCGCCGTGGCGGCCCCTCCTCCGTCAGCGCCAGGAGCCGGCGCCCCGCCGCCTGGAGCTCGCGCACCTCGTAGCCGAGGCCGTCCACCTCCTCCTCGGCCTGCCGCGGGCGGTCGTGGGCGAGTGCGGTCGCGGCCGCGGCCAGGCGCGCCGCCTCGGCAGGGGTGGGGGGCGTGTACTCGCTTGAGCCTCGCGGCGCCGCCGCGGCGACCTCGTCGAGGACGACCTGACGCACCGACAGTTCCTCCCCTGCGAGCCGGGCGACCAGCAGGCCGGCGACCACCGATCCGAGGACCAGCCAGCCGACGAAGAGTTTGCGTCGCCGATCCTGCCCTCGCCCCACCACCCGCGGAGCCTAGGTGTCGACCGCTACCCCGCCGCGTTGCGGGGAAGGGAGGGGGACACCGGGACGGTTGAACGCCGGTAGTTTCCAGGTCAAGCACAGGAGGCCCGACATTCCCGCCGTCATCGACCTGACCGACGCGGCTCCGCCGCCCGTCTTCGCGGCGGTCGCCGACCCGGAGCGGGTGGCGACGGTCCAGCAGACCGGGCTGGCACACGGCGGGGCGGACAGCACCTTCGACCGGATCGCCCGGCTGGCCTCCGCGCTCGTCGGCACCCCCATCTCCTTCGTCACCCTCGTGACGGGCGACCGCCAGCTCGCGCCGGGGGCGGTCCGGCACGACCGACCCGACCCGGCACCGCGGTCCCAGCCGCTCAGCGCGTCGTTCTGCTCCTTCGCGGTCGCGACCGGCGAGCCCCTCGTCATCGAGGACACCTCACGCTCGGAGCTCGTGAGGAGCAGCAGCGCTCCGCGCGCCCACGGCGTCTCCGCCTACGCGGGCATCCCCCTGCGCAGCCAGGAGGGGCACGTGCTGGGCACGCTGTGCGTGCTCGACCGGATTCCTCGCTGTTGGAGTGAGCGCGAGCTGGCCCTGCTGGACGACCTGGCGGAGCTGGCCACCCACGAGCTCGACCTGCGCATCACCTCGGCTCGCATGCGGCAGCAGCAGCAGAAGGCGCACGGGCTGGTCGAGGCCGTCACCGCTGTCGGGGACGTCCTTCCCGTCCTCGTCGAGCGCGCCGAGAGGACGGACGACGTCCAGCTCCAGCGCTACGCCGCGCTCACCCGCCGGCGCACGGAGCGCCTGCAGGTCGCGGCCCGCGAGCTCGAGGACACCGTCGCCGCGCCGGCGCCGCCGGCTGTCCGCACGACCGGGCCGATCGACGTACGGACGGCGCTGAACCGGGCCGTCGCCTCGGCGCGGGCAGCGACCGGCAGCGCGCTGCTCGAGGTCGACCTGCCGGATGTCGCCGTGCCCACGGAGTGCGACGCCCTGGAGCTGGAGCGAGCCCTGGCTCACCTGCTCGTGACCGTGTTGTCGCACAGCGACGCCATGACGCCGGTGCAGCTGCGCCTGACCCCGCCCGTCTCCCGGACCGTTCAGCTCATCGTGGAGGCGCCCGGCGCGCAGGTGCCGACGGCGGAGCTGAACCGAGTGGCGGCGCGGTTCGGCGGGGCCACCTGCCCGGCCCCGGACCAGCAGAGCACGGCCCCCGCCGGCCGGGTGCAGGTGTCCAAGCGCGGTGTGACGGTGCGCAGCGGCGCGGTGGAGGCCGTCTCCTCTCCCGGTGGCACGACCTTCACCGCGCGGTGGGTGGGCCGCGCGGAGACCCGGGCCAGGACAGCCGAGATCGACCCGACCCCGTCGGTCAGGAGCTGAGCAGGCCGGTCGAGAGCCCGACGGCGGCAGCCAGGTTCATCACGCCGTAGACGCCGAGCGTGGTGATGCCCGCGCCCCACGCGGTCCGCTCCCAGCCCTGCCGCTGGGCGTCGTTGGCCAGCAGCGCCGGAACCATCAGCGTGATGATCGTCAGGCCGCTCCAGGGCTCGTAGGTCCCGCCGGTCACCTCGGTCACCGCGATCTCCGCCGCCCAGGTGAGCACGGCGCCCACGAGCACCATCGTGCTGAGCTTGCGGCGGCCGAACAGCAGTAGCCGCGGCATGAGCAGGTGCACGACGACGGCCCACGTGGCGACGGCCAGCACGACGGCGAACACCACGTCCGGCCAGCGCGGGGCCACCAGTGCCAGGTAGGCGCCGGTGATGAAGCCCCCGGAGCGCAGGCGGAGGCGGGCGAAGACGAGCATCCCGATGAGCACGCTGGTCAGGGCAGCTCCGAGCAGCAACTCAGGAGGGAAGCCGACCGAGCCGGGGTCCGGCCCGCGCACCGGCTGGGGAAGCTGCACGGGAGCGATGGCGAGCAGCGACGTGTACACGTAGGTGAACAGGCCGAGGATGCCCGTGGTCACCAGCACCGCGAACAGCGTCTTGCCCGGCCGCTGCCGCACCATGTCGTGGGCCAGGACCCCCGGCACGAGGAAGCCGATCCCGGACAGGCCGAGCAACACAGGGTCCAGGCCCCCGAGCCGGCTGCCGACGACGGAGGCCACGGCGGTCAGCGCCAGGCCGACCAGCACCTCCACCTCGAACTTGCGCCGCCCGTAGAGGATGAGACGTCGGGCGAGGACCACACTGACCAGCAGGTAGGTCAGGTAGCCGATGAGCAGGGTCGTGAGGACGTAGAGCGGGGCCGGCAGGTGCAGCGCCAGGTACGCCGGGACGATCGCGCCCCCGGTCGTCAGCTGCACGCGCTCGTAGAACAGCATGCTGACCACGACGCCGACGACCAGCGCGACGCGGACGACCTCGGGCTGGAAGAAGTAGCTATGCACGCGGGTCGGGCTCCCGGCGCGTCGCACGCTGCGCCCGGCGCAGACGAGTGGTGGCCGGCGGCATGCGCGCGGGGTCGCGCGACTCGTCGAGCTCGCTGCGGTGACTCGCGCCCTGAAGGTGCTCGAAGTGCTCGAGCAGCAGCTCCGCCTGGTCGGTGTGGATGTTGACCATGCCGATCAGCACGCCGCACGGACCATCGATGAGACCGGCGATCGTGTCGAGGATCTGGTCCAGCGACGGGTTCACCGTCTCGCCGAGCAGGTGGACACGGTCCCCGGGGTAGCCCAGCTCCACGATCGTCTTGCTGACCTGCTCCTCGTAGGCCCCGAACGTGACCACGTGGTCCAGGTACGACGACAAGTCGGTCGGCACCATCGTCGCGAACAGCTCGGCCCGCCGTCCCCGGTCGCGCCGGTTGTTGAGGATGCCGATGACCGGTGCGCCGGGAGGGAACTGCGCCTGCAGGGTCTCGAAGGTGAGCACGACGCTCTCGCGGTCGTTCGCGGCGAACAGCGGCACCCACAGCACCTTCTTGCCGCGCACGTCGTAGGTGCGCAGCCGGACCACTCCGATGTCCGGCACGGACTTCCACATGCCCTCGAGCGCCGTCTGCCGCGGGATGTCGAGGAGCCGCGCCACCGTGAGGCCGATAGCGACGTTGGCCTTGAACTGCAGGTAGTCGAACCCCCGCATGTCCTCGTCGTCGACGAGCTCGGGGTCGGCGTAGAGCAGCCGGCTGCCGCGCGCCTCGGCGTTGCGCCGCAGCCGCTCACGCAGGTGGGGGCGGTCCTCGGCGGTGATGAGCACGCCGTCGTAGGGGATGGTCGACGACAGCGAGTCGGCGATCTCCTCCAGCGTCTCGCCCATCTCCTCCTGGTGGTCCTCGCGCACGTTGGTGATGATGGTGATGTCGGAGCGGACCATGTAGTCCTGGGAGTACTGCTGGTACAGCGCCGCACCGCCATGCACTCGATGACGAGCGCCTCGACGTCCGGCGCGACGTGCCGGGCCACGACGTCGATCTGCTCGTTGATGGTCGCGGCGCCCCGCCGGAAGATCGGCGTCTCCTCGCCGTGCCGCTCGATGACCCGTGCGGCGCTGCCGGTCGTCTTGGCGACGGTGACGTAGCCCCCTTCGCGCAGCACGCCCGCAACCAGGCGGGTGACGGTGCTCTTGCCGCGGATCCCGTTGACGTGCACGCGCACGTCGAGCTGGTCGAGCCGGCCCCGGTGCCCGCGCACCGCGCTGGTCCAGTAGCCGAAGACCCCGGCGGCGAGCAGGACCAGCACGGCGAGGCTCACCTGCCCGACGGTCACACCCGGTCCCCGGCGGCCGCGGCCTCGCCCTCGCCCGCGCTCCGCTCATCGGCCAGGGCGGAGCGGACGGCGGCGGCGAGCAGCTCGTCCGCGCTCTGCTCCTGGCCGCGCAGGGCCACGAGCCCGGCGTGCAGCTCGGCGAGCTCGGCCACGCTGCGCCGCTCGCCGTCGTCCCGCACGGCGAAGCTCGCGGTGGCGGCGGCGTCGAGGATGGGGCCGAGCAGGTCCCACGCGTCGTCCGGCCCGGTCTCCGGCAGGATGGCACCGAGCTCGTCGGGAGCGAGTGCGAACGGCACGTCGGTCTCCCGCAGCAGCGTCTCCAGCACCCGACCGACGGCGCGGGTGGCGCCCGCCCGTACGGCGGCGCTCTCCTGCCCGTCCATGGCGACGCGGAGGACGAGCACGCAGAGCGGTCGCCGGTGTCGGCGGGAGCGCAGGATCTCGTCCTCGAGACGGGCCAGCGCCGCGTCCTCCGGGAGCAGCCCGAGCGACCCGAAGGCCGGGCGCAGCGTGCCCCGCTCGGCGCCCTCCCCCGGTCGGGCGCGCAGGCGGGCGGCCAGCAGGCCGGCGAGCCAGCCGAGCGCCACGACGGAGAGGGTGAAGCCCAGGGACTGCGCGAACCGTTCCGCCGTCCAGACCCCCGTCACCCGTTGGGCGGCGATCGTCACGGCCGCGGCCGCGAGGCCGACCACGATGCCGCCGAAGGCGTCGAGCAGCAGGGCCGAGCCTGCGGTCACGACGACCGCGCTGACCCCGAGCAGTGAGTACGCCGCCGGCTCGACGGTCGCCAGAGCGCCTGCGGCTACGGCCGCGACCAGGGCAGCGGCGGCTGCGCGGCGCCGGTCAGTCGAGGCCGACGTCACCCGCGCCATGCTCGGGGTCCCGCTCCCTCCATCGGTAGCGCGCTGCCAGGAACGCCAGCGCGAACCCGAGCACGGCGACGGCTCCGTGCACGGCTGGTCCTGTCCATTCGCCCTCCAAGGCGTTCCCCCCTGCTGGAGCGGTCCCTGCTCCTGGCCCGGAGGCCGTTCGACTCGGCGGATCGAGCGGTTCGCTCGACCCGCCGACTCGTTCTCCGGACGCCCGGCACGCCGACGGGCGGCCCCCCGGTAGGGGGACCGCCCGTCGGTCGCGCAGTAGCGCTGTCGTCCAGGTGGTGCGGGGCGGGACTAGAAGTCCATGCCGCCCATGCCGCCGTCACCGCCCGGCATCGCTGGGGCAGACTTCTCCGGCTTGTCGGCGATGACGGCCTCGGTGGTGAGGAACAGCGCCGCGATGCTCGCCGCATTCTGCAGCGCGCTGCGGGTCACCTTGGCCGGGTCGATGATGCCCTTGGCGATCATGTCGACGTACTCGCCGGTGGCGGCGTCGAGGCCCTGACCCGTCTCCAGGTTGCGGACCCGCTCCACCACGACACCGCCCTCGAGGCCGGCGTTGACGGCGATCTGCTTGATCGGCGCCTCGAGCGCCAGGCGCACGATGTTCGCGCCGGTCGCTTCGTCGCCCTGCAGGTCGAGCTTCTCAAACGCGGTCTTGCTCGCCTGCAGCAGGGCCACGCCACCACCGGCGACGATGCCCTCCTCGACGGCCGCCTTGGCGTTGCGGACGGCGTCCTCGATGCGGTGCTTGCGCTCCTTGAGCTCGACCTCGGTGGCCGCGCCGACCTTGATGACCGCGACGCCGCCGGCCAGCTTGGCCAGGCGCTCCTGCAGCTTCTCGCGGTCGTAGTCGGAGTCGCTCTTCTCGATCTCGGCGCGGATCTGGTTGACCCGGCCCGCGATCTGGTCGGCGTCGCCGGCGCCCTCGACGATGGTCGTCTCGTCCTTGGTGATGACGACCTTGCGGGCGCGGCCGAGCAGGTCGAGGCCCGCGGTGTCGAGCTTGAGGCCGACCTCCTCGGAGATGACCTGGCCGCCGGTGAGGATGGCGATGTCCTGCAGCATGGCCTTGCGGCGGTCGCCGAAGCCGGGAGCCTTGACCGCGGCGCTCTTGAAGGTGCCGCGGATCTTGTTGACGACCAGGGTCGCGAGAGCCTCGCCCTCGACGTCCTCGGAGATGATCGCCAGCGGACGACCGCCCTGCATGACCTTCTCCAGCAGCGGGAGCAGGTCCTTGACGTTGCCGATCTTGGAGTTGACGACGAGGACGTACGGGTCCTCGAGGACGGCCTCCATGCGCTCGGGGTCCGTCACGAAGTACGGGCTGATGTAGCCCTTGTCGAAGCGCATGCCCTCGGTGAGCTCGAGCTCCAGGCCGAAGGTGTTGCTCTCCTCGACCGTGATCACGCCCTCCTTGCCGACCTTGTCCATGGCCTCGGCGATGATCTCGCCGACCGTGGTGTCAGCAGCGGAGATGCTGGCCGTGCTGGCGATCTGCTCCTTGGTCTCGACGTCCTTGGCGGCCTGGCCGATCGCCTCGACGACGCGCTCCACGGCGGCCTGGATGCCGTTCTTGAGGCCCATCGGGTTCGCGCCGGCCGCGACGTTGCGCAGGCCCTCGCGCACGAGCGCCTGGGCGAGGACGGTCGCGGTGGTGGTGCCGTCACCCGCGACGTCGTCGGTCTTCTTCGCGACCTCCTTGACGAGCTCGGCGCCGATCTTCTCGTACGGGTCCTCGAGCTCGATCTCCTTGGCAATCGAGACGCCGTCGTTGGTGATCGTGGGGGCGCCCCACTTCTTCTCCAGGACGACGTTGCGGCCCTTGGGGCCGAGGGTGACCTTCACGGCGTCGGCGAGCTGGTTCATGCCGCGCTCGAGGCCGCGGCGGGCCTCTTCCTCGAAGGCGATGGTCTTGGCCATGCTG
>JALYMN010000258.1 GCA_030773675.1 Actinomycetota bacterium | reverse complement strand
GACCTGGCCCGCGCCGGACGGCGCGCCGACGGTGCTGCTCTACGCGCACCTGGACGTGCAGCCGACCGGCCCGGAGCAGGACTGGACCTCCCCGCCGTTCGAGCCGGCCGAGCGCGGCGGCCGGCTGTACGGGCGGGGGGCCGCCGACGACAAGGCCGGCGTCCTGCTGCACCTGGCCGTGCTGCGCGCGTTCGACGGTCGCCCGCCCGTCGGGGTGGTGCTGTTCGTCGAGGGCGAAGAAGAGGTCGGCTCGCCGACGCTGTCGGCCCTGCTGGCCGAGCACCGCGAGCGGTTGCGCGCCGACGTCATCGTCATCGCTGACTCCGCCAACGCGTCGGTCGACGTGCCTGCGTTCACCACCAGCCTGCGCGGGCTGGTCGACGTCCTCGTCGAGGTGCGGCTGCTGGAGCGGCCCGTGCACTCCGGCCTGTACGGCGGCCCCGCCGGCGACGCCCTCACCGCCCTGTGCCGGCTGCTCGCCACCCTGCACGACGACCGCGGCGACGTCGCCGTGCCCGGCCTGGTCACCGGGGAGTCCGACGCGCCCGACGTCGCTCCCGCCGTCTTCTGCGCCGACGCGGGCCTGCTGCCCGGCGCGCAGCTGCTCGGCTCGGGGACGGTCCCGGAGCGGCTGTGGCACCGGCCGGCCGTCGCCGTGATCGGCATGGACGCGCCCTCGGCCGCGGACGCCTCCAACGTCCTGCTCCCCCGGGCCCGCGCCAAGGTCAGCCTGCGGCTCGCCCCGGGCCAGGACGCCCAGGCGGCGCTCGCCGCCCTCACGGCGCACCTGTGCGGCTCCGCGCCCTGGGGCGCCACGGTGGAGGTGACGCCCGGCGCGGTCGGGAGCCCCTTCGCGCTGGAGGCGGCCGGCGACGTGTACGACCTGGCCCGCGAGGCGTTCGCGGCGGCGTACGGCAACGCCCCGGTGGAGGCCGGCATCGGCGGCTCGATCCCCTTCATCGCCGAGTTCGCCCGCACCTACCCGGGCGCCACCGTGCTGGTCACCGGCGTGGGCGACCCCGCGTCCCGGTGGCACGGCGTCGACGAGAGCCTGCACCTGGGCATGTGGGAGCGCGCCTGCCTGGCCGAGGCCCTGCTGCTCCAGGCCGTGTCCGAGCGGTCACATAGGCCGACGGGGTGACCCGCCTGCGGCGGGGTAGCGCGCCTCAGTGACTCGCTCCGTCCCGACCCCGTCGGCCTGGGCACGGTCGTCGTCCGGGAAAACTCCCGCGCCGCCGAGGGCGACGACGATCCCTGCTACCCGGTCGCCACGTCCGCGGACCGGCAGGTGCTGCTGCGCTACCGCGAGCTCGCCGCCGCCGCCGCCGAGGAGGGTGTGCTGTTCGGCGGCCGGCTCGGCACCTACCAGTACCTTGACATGCACATGGCGATCGCGTCCGCGCTGCACCTGTACGACGACGTGCTGCGTCCGCACCTGACCACCGGAGCGCCGCTGCGGCGAGCGGCCGCCGCGTGACAGCACGCGTCACGGTGGTGATGCCGACGTACGACCAGGAGGCGTTCCTCCCGGGTGCGGTCGACTCGCTGTGCCGGCAGTCCTACGGCGACTGGGAGCTCGTCGTGGTCGACGACGGCTCGCCGGGCGACGTCGCCGCCGCGCTGGGCCCGGCGCTCGACGACCCGCGGGTGCGACTGGAGCGGCTGCCGACCAACCGCGGTCTGGGCGCGGCGCTCAACCGGGGCCTCGAGCTGGCCGTCGGCGAGCTGGTCGGCTACCTGCCGAGCGACGACGTGCTGCACCGCGACCACCTGCGCACGCTCGTCGCCGCGCTCGACGGCGCGCCGGCGGCCCGGCTGGCGCTGGCCGGCGTGCGGGAGGGCGACCGGGTCTGGCCGGGACGCGTCGACGGGGAGCCGCTTCAGCTCGTGCAGGTCCTGCACCGGCGCGGCCCTGAGCGGTTCCTGGAGCGCAGCGAGCTGACCACCGACGACCTCGACCGGATGCTGTGGGACCGGCTGCTCGCCGGCACCGAGCCGATGTCGACGGGCACCGTCACGTGCACCTGGCGCCGGCACCCCCGCCAGCGCTCGGCCGCCCTGCGGGAGCCGTGGGGCGGGTTGAACACCTACCGCGCGCGCTACCGGGTGCAGGAGCCGCTGCGGCTGCAGAGCACGGTCGGGTCGCTGCACGACGAGGTCGCGCACTACCGCCGGTTCCGGGAGCGCCCAGCGACGCCGCGCGCCGCCGACGGGCTGCGGATCCTGCTCGTCGGCGAGCTGGCGCACAACCCCGAGCGGATCCTCGCCCTCGCCGAGCGCGGCCACGAGCTGTACGGCCTGTGGACCGACACGCCCGTGTGGTTCAACACTGTCGGGCCGGTGCCGTTCGGGCACGTCGCAGAGGTCCCCCGCGAGGGGTGGCGCGACGCCGTCCGCGCGCTGCGCCCGGACGTGGTGTACGCCCTGCTGAACTGGCAGGCGGTGCCCTTCGCCCACGAGGTGCTCACCGCCGGGCTGGGCGTCCCGTTCGTCTGGCACCTCAAGGAGGGGCCGAGCTTCTC
>JALYMN010000257.1 GCA_030773675.1 Actinomycetota bacterium | reverse complement strand
GCCGGGCCGGTAGCTCCACCGGCGCCCGCCTCGAACAACACGTCCTCAACCACCACATCATCATCCCGAGATGCGGCGCCACCCCCGGGACCCCACGCGGCGTGTTACGGAGTCACGCACCTAGCCGGCGACTTCGCCGACACCGAGCGCGCCTCGCGCAGCAGAGTCCCGCCCACCCCCCCCCGCAGCCGGTCCCGCACCTGCGGGGCGGGCTGCTCCGCGTCGCCCGCCGTTCGGCACGCGGAGCGTCTTCCCGCGCAGCACAGCGCAGCAGCGCCAGCGGCTGCAGAGCGGTGGCGGCGGAGGTGCTGGAGCGGCTCGCGTGGCGCGACGGCTACCGCGGTGCGGCCTCGTCCAGGAAGAAGCGGACCATCTCGCGGGAGGCGTCGGGGCCGGCCGCGTCGGTGTAGGACCCGCTGGGGCTGCCGCCCGACCAGGCGTGCCCGGCACCGTGGACCGTCCACTGCTCGGCGACGAGGCGCCCGTGGGCGTCGTGGTGCGCGGCCCGGGTGTGGCGGTGCCCGCCGTCCCTCGTGCCGACGGTGACCGTCGGGCTCGGCGCGGCCCCTGCTGTCGTGGCGCGCAGGGCCGTGACGCGGGGGGCGATGAGACGGTCGGCGTTGACGGGCGCGACGACGCGGTCGCGGTCCCCGTGGAAGACGATCAGGCGCGGCTCGAGGGCGGGACCCGGGCGCCCGCCGGTGTGCATGGCTGCGAAGGCGGAGGGGACGTCGTGTGCCGCCTTGTACGCGAGCCCGCTGTGGACGCCGACGGCGGCGTACAGGTCCGGGTAGGTGGCACCCATCACCGCGGCCATGGCGCCGCCGGCCGACAGGCCGGCCACGAAGATCTGCGTCGGATCGACGACCTGCTCGCCGAGCACCTCGTGGGTGATCCCGGCGATGAGTGACGGCTCGCCCGCGTCGCGGTGCTGGTCGGCGGGGCGGAACCAGTTCCAGTAGGCGCCGGAGTTCGCCGCCCGGCACTGCTCCGGGTAGGCGACCAAGAACGTGTGCTCCTCGGCGAGCTCGCTCATGCGGGTGCCTGACGCGAAGTCGTGGGCGTCCTGCTTGCCGCCGTGGAGCATGACCACGAGCGGCACCGGCTGCCCGGTGCAGCCGGTCGGGACGTAGAGGTCGTAGGTGCGTGCGCCGGCCCGACCTGAGAAGGAGCGGTGCTGGAGCTCGCCGGGCAGCTCCACGGCCGAGGCCGTCGCCCTGTGCCGAGGAGGCTGCCCGGCGAGTCGCTGTGCCAGACCCGCCTTGAGCGTCTCGAGCAGTCGCCCCGACGGGCGCGGCGTCCTGGGTAGAGCGAGGTGCGGCCCCCAGCTCCCGCCGTGCCCGGTGTCGTAGCCCTGCGTGGACGGCGGGGCCGGGGGGCCGGCGCGCACGGGAAGGGCGCCGAGGCCGGCGGTCAGCAGCGCGGTGGCCTCCAGCAGGCGGCCGTCCTGGGTCAGGCGCAGGGCTTCGGCCATGGTGGTCTGGTCGGGCATCGTGATCGCGGACAGTGTGTTCTCGCGCATCGTGGTCTCCTCGGGGTTTCGGGGGTGCCGGGCCGTTCCAGGGCGCGGCAGGGCAGGCCGGATCGGGCGGGGACGCCGCGGCGGGGTGAGTCGCGGCAGGGCACCGCGGACCAGGTCCTGTGGTCGGGGCGGGCAGTCAGGCCGACCAGGTCGTGCCGGGTCGGCCCGCTCAGCCCGGTTCAGAAGACCTCAGCCGGGTCAGGCCGGGGCTGGAGTGGGGGCGAGATCGGTCAAGAGGGCGTGCCGCCCTGTGGTGCTGCGCGGGCGGCCGCCCGCGCGCCTGGCTCAGCGCCACGACGTGGTGCTCTGCGCTCCCGTGCAGAGTGAAGAGAGGCCAGGCCTCCGGGTCGCTCACACCGTCCTGGCCGCCAGGGCTGCCTTGACCGAGCGCGGCGCCCGGAACGCGCCGAGGACCTCGACGGAGTTGATGGTCGCTAGCGCGAGCTCGGGGGTGACGTCGTCGGCGAGGGTGGCGAGCCCCAGGACGCGCAGGTCGATCGTGCGGCCTGTCGCCTGGAGCTCCTCGAGGTCCCGCTTGCTGAAGTGCTGCGCGCCCAGCACGAGCGTGCGGCGTGCCACCGTCTGGTCCACGGCGGCCGACCGCAGCTCGAGCTGCCGGCGGATGGCGCTCCGGATGAACTCGGTCCGGTTGGCGTAGAAGCCCTCGGAGACGAGCAGGTCGATCTGCCCCAGGTCGATGAGACCCAGGTTGATAGTTATCTTCTCGCTCTTCTCCACCTCGGCCACGACCGCGCTCCCTCCGAGCAGGACCATCCTGCCACCATCCGCTCGGATGGTCAAGGGGTGTTGCCCTCGTGGCAGAGGCAGTCGAGGAGCCGTCCGTCGGCCAGCTAGGCACCGCCCACCCGACCGGCTTCGACGGTCCCACGCAGCCGGTCCCGGCCTAGCTGACGACGATGGCGCGCCCGGCCGTCTACCTGACCCTCGGGACCGAGCCCGCGTTCTGCCGGCCGGAGCTGCTCCAGCGGCTCGTCGACGCGGCGGCCGTGATCCTAGACGCCAGCTCCTCCCGCCTGCGGTAGCAGGTCGGCGGCCGACGGCGTTCTGCAGCCGGCGCTGTACCAGGGGCTGTCTCACGAGCCCTCGGTTGTGGACATGCTGAAGGGACCCGGCCGACGCTGGCGTGGATCGAGACGACGGTCGGCCCCAGTGGCCTCGACCGGGCGCGGCGGTCCGGTTGGCCTTCCTGCGGCCGGGGAGGGAGGAGGTTCAGGCGACCGCAGACGCGGCCGCGCCGCCGTCGCACCTCCTGGGAGAGCGCGTGTCCAAGCACCCCGTCATCCACCTGTTGCACGACGTCGGCCTGGCCGCCTGGACCGGCGGCTCGTTGATGGGCGCCGTAGGACTGAACGGCGCCGCGGCCGCGCTGGAGGACCCGCGCGAGCGTGCGCGCGCCTCCACGGCCGGCTGGAGCCGGTGGGCGCCGGTCAACGCCGCCGCGGTGGCTGCTCACGTCGCCGGAGGAGTCGGGCTGACCGTGACGGAGTGGTCGCGGGTGCGCTCGCAGAGGGGCGTCGGCACGAGCACTGCGATCAAGGGCGTGCTGACGGGGGCGGGGCTCGGCGTAGCGGCGTGGAGCGCCCTGCTCAACCGCAAGATGGCGGCAGCCGGGCCGGTGCCCGTCCAGGGTGCGACTGAGCCCGCTTCCGGTACGCCGCCGGACGTGGCGCGGACGCAGCGTCAGTTGAAGGTCGTGCAGTGGCTCAACCCCCTGGTGGGGCTGGCTCTGCTGGGTGCCACCGCGGTGCACGAGGAGCAGCAGCGTGCCGCGCAGCAGGCCAAGGGCCGGCTCCAAGGCTCGCTAGGGACGCTGGCGTCGCCTATCGGGGCCGGCACCGCGGCGGCGCTGGCGCTCGGCTTGGTGGCGGCGCGCAAGCGCGGCGCGCAAGCCGACCTCGAGACCGCCGAGGTTGTCGAGGTCAGTGAGGTCGGGGTCGTGGACCCGGCTGGCCAGTTGGACGGCAGCACTGCATCTGCGGCTGAGCGCGGAGGGACTGCGCTCTGACGGACAGGCGCAGGCGTCGCGGGCTTGGCCTGGCGTGAGAGGCACAGTCGCCTCTGCATCAGCGCGAGGGTGCTGCTGTTGCGCTGCTGGGTCTGGTAGCCGGTTGCCCGCCGTGGTATCCGCCGTCGGGCTACGTGAGCGGTGTGACCCAGGCGAGGTAGACGGTGTGCCCACTCCTGGTGCGGTGCGGTGCGGTGCGCTTCGATGAAGAAGTCGCAGTCGAACTCGGTGGCGTCGTCGCACAGCACGGCAGGGTGAGGTGGACGCCGAGCGCGTGCGCCTCGCCGGTCGTGAGGTGCCGGGTGAAGCCGGCGACGTGGGCTTCACGGAACCGGGGCGGACTCGACGGCCCGCCGATCCAGCTCGCCGCGCATCCGCGGGTCGAGCGTGACGGATCGCGAGCCGGTGGTACCCGCGTCGGTAGCGGCGGCTACCGGCGTCGGCGCCGCGCCCATCCTGCGCGTGTCGGACAGATCACTCTGGGCCGAAACCTGTCGTGGCGGCGCAGGCTGGGCCAGGATCTGGCCTTGACTGCCGGCAGCAGCCGGGGGCAGTCCCGTCGTCGCTGCCCGGCCCGTCGCCGCCGTCCGTCCCGTCTTGCGGCTGCTGGGGGAGGCTGGAGCTCGGCCAGATGTCCAGGGCACTCGCGTGCCGGGGGCGCGCTGTGGCGTGGCGTAAGGCTGCTCGGCAGTAGAGCGCCGGGTCAAGCCGTCGGGATGACGTGGCAGACGGCGCCGTCGGCGCAGCTCGCCGGGTCCAGGTGGCGGCTCGCTCGCAGAGCCGCCGGACGTCCTCGCGCAGGGCGGTGAGCTCGGCGATGCGGGCGTCGAGGTCGAAGGCGTGGGCGTCGAGTAGCGCGGCGACATGCTCGCACGGGGGCCCTGTGTCGTCACGGATGGCGATGACCTCGTGGATCTCGGCCAGGCTCAGGCCCGCCGCCTGCGCCGCCCTGACAAACGCGAGCCGGTCGAGCACGTCCTCCTCAGTCCCGGTAGCCGGACGGGGTCCGTCTGGGCTCGGGCAGAAGCCCCGCCTGTTCCTAGAACCGGAGCGTCTTGGTCGTCGTACCTGCTCGCCTCGCGAGTTCCCCGATCCTCACCCGGTCCAGGTTACGACTTGACCTTCCCCCGCGGTGGAAGGTCTACGGTCCGGCGCATGAGGGCGGACAGCTGGGACCTGGTCGTGATCGGCACTGGCGGCGCGGCGATGGCCGCCGGGATCGAGGCCCGCTCGCGCGGTAAGCAGGTGCTGCTGGTTGAGCACGGCCCAGTCGGCGGGACGTGCTTGAACATCGGCTGTGTCCCCTCGAAGAACCTGCTCGCCGCCGCCGGGCAGCGCCACCGGGCGTTCAACAGCGGCAGCTTCCCGATGGTGACGACCAGCGCCGACGGCGTGAACATGCCCGCGCTGATGGCCCAGAAGCAGGAGCTGATCGACCGGCTCCGGCAGGCCAAGTACGCCGACGTCGCGCACGTGCACGGCTTCCCGATCCAGCACGGGCACGCCCGCTTCGTCGACGACCAGACGCTGGAGGTGGACGGCGAGCCCGTCGTGGGCAGCGCCTACGTGGTCGCGACGGGTGTTGCGCCGCAGATCCCGGACCTCCCAGGGATGGACACCGTCGAGCACCTGACGAGCACGACCGCCATGGAGCAGACCGAGCTCCCGGCCTCGCTGCTGGTGATGGGCGGCGGGTACGTCGGGCTGGAGCAGGCCCAGCTGTGGGCGCACCTGGGCGTGCGGGTCACCCTGGTCGGGCGGTTCGCGCCGCACGCCGAGCCCGAGATCGCCGACGTGCTGCGGGGGGTGTCCGCCGACGACGGGATCACGGTCGTGGAGCAGCGCGCCGTCTCGGTCGAGCAGACCGCCGACGGGGTGACGGTGCGGACCGCCGAGGGGCTGGAGGTGATGGGCGAGCGGCTGCTGGTCGCGACCGGCCGGTTCGCTGACACGGCCGACCTCGGGCTGGACGCCGCGGGCGTCAAGACCGACGAGCGCGGGTTCGTCGTCGTCGACGCGAACCAGCGGACCAGCAACCCCAAGGTCTTCGCGGCCGGGGACGTTTCCGGCGCGCCGCAGTACGTCTACGTGGCCGCGCAGACCGGCCACGTCGCCGCCGCCGGCGCCCTGGGCGACCCGTCCACCGTCGACTACCGCGGCCTGCCCGGCGTCACCTTCACCACCCCGCAGATCGCCTCGGCCGGCCTCACCGAGGAGCAGGCCCTGACTGCCGGGCACTCCTGCGACTGCCGGGTCCTCGGCGCGCAGGACATCCCCCGCGCCCTCGCCAACCGCGCACCCGTGGCGCCCTCAAGATCGTGGTCGACGCCGACAGCAAGAAGGTGCTTGGCTTGCACGCGGCGCTCGACGGGGCGGGCGACGTCATGCTCGCCGCGACCTACGCGATCAAGTTCGGCCTCACCGTCGACGACCTGGCCGACACCTGGGCCCCGTACCTGACGATGAGCGAGGCCCTGCGGATCGCGGCCGGGCTGTTCCGGTCGGACATGCCGACCAGCTG
The DNA here is from genome assembly GCA_030773675.1 of Actinomycetota bacterium. The sequence goes on along the minus strand of JALYMN010000257.1, from coordinate 968 downwards.
CTGCGCATGAGCGTGGCGGCTGAGGGGCCGCGGCGCGTCGTGCTGTGGGTGCCGGGGCTGGACGGGCCGCCGCTTGCGGGCGGCTGCCGTGCGACCGCCCGCGAGGACGTGCTGCTCGAGGAGCTCGACTCCTGGCCGGGCCTGCTCGCGCTCGACGTCGACGCCGACCGTGGCGTCGCGGCGGTGCTCGTCACGCCCGGCCACCGGGGGGACCTGACAGCTGCGCTGGAGGCGCTCGCGACCGCGGGCTCGCCGCCGTCGTGACCGACGACACCGCGGCTGGGCTACAGTATCCGGATAGGCGGATGCTCTGCTCAGGGAACGACCAGACGAAGAGGTGCCATGACCGACGAGGGTCGTACGACGACGACGACGCTCCTGCCGACGGAGCCCGCGGGGCGTGCCTTGATCGCGAAGTTCTTCCGGGCCCTCGGGGACCCCAATCGGCTTCGGCTGCTGGAGTTCGTCCTGCGCGAGGAGAAGAGCGTCTCGGAGTGCGTCGAGGACATCGGGCTCGCGCAGGGCCGCGTCTCCACGCACCTGGCCTGCCTGGCCGACTGCGGCTTCGTCGAGGTCCGCCGCGACGGCCGGTTCACCCGGTACAAGGTCGTCGACCCGCGCGTCGCCGAACTGGTCCTCCTCGCTCGGGCCGTGTCCGCGGACAACGTCGCCGCGCTCAGCGAGTGCATGCGCATCGACGGGCAGGACCAGCGATGAGCGGCCAGGGCGGCAAACTCGTCGCGGGCTTCGTCGTACTCCACGTCCTGTGCTGCGGACTGCCGCTGCTCATCGCCGCGGGCGCCTTCACCGGAGCCGGCGCGGTCCTCGGCAACGGTCCCCTCGTCGCGGCGGGCCTGCTCGCGCTGCTCGCCGCCCTGGCCGTCGCCGTCCGGCGCGGCCGACGCTCGACCGACGACGACTGCTGCCGCACCCCGGCCGCCGCCGACGCTGCCACCCCCGTCCTGAGC
>JALYMN010000256.1 GCA_030773675.1 Actinomycetota bacterium | reverse complement strand
GCCCAGAGCGCCGCCGGCGCGGCGGCCTGCACCCAGGTCTGCAGCGCGGTCGGGCGGCGCCGGGCCGAGCGCGGCGGAGCGGGCAGGGGCGGCGAGGCGACGGGCACAGTCATGGCACCGCGGACTGTCCCAGCCGCCGACCGGGCCGGTGCCGCGGCGCGCCGGGCAGCCCGCGGCCCGGTCCCCCAGGAGACCGGGCCGCGTCGCGCCGCTAGCGGGTGGAGCTGGTCCGCTCCCGCATGATCTCGCGCATGAGGTCGGCGGTGGCGGACGGCGTCCTGCCGACCGCGACCCCGGCGGCCTCCAGCGCCTCCTGCTTGGCCTGGGCGGTGCCGGAGGAGCCGGAGACGATCGCGCCGGCGTGCCCCATGGTCTTGCCCTCGGGCGCGGTGAAGCCGGCCACGTAGCCGACGACCGGCTTGGTGACGTTCTCCTTGATGTACGCGGCGGCCCGCTCCTCGGCATCGCCGCCGATCTCGCCGATCATGACGATGGCGTCGGTCTCCGGGTCGTCCTGGAACGCCTGCAGGCAGTCGATGTGCGTGGTGCCGATGATCGGGTCACCGCCGATGCCGACGGCGGTGGAGAACCCGAACTCGCGCAACTCGTACATCATCTGGTAGGTGAGCGTGCCGGACTTGCTCACCAGGCCGATCCGGCCCGCGTCCGGCGCGATCGACGCCGGGATGATCCCGGCGTTGCTCTTGCCGGGGCTGATGAGGCCCGGGCAGTTGGGGCCGACGATGCGCGTCGTGGAGCCCTGGTCGAGGGTGTACTGCCAGAACCACGCCGAGTCTTGGACGGGGATGCCCTCGGTGATGACGACCGCCAAGGGGATCTGCGCGTCGACGGCCTCCACCACCGCGGCCTTGGCGAACGCCGGCGGGACGAAGATGACCGAGACGTCGGCGCCGGTCTTCTCCCGCGCCTCCTGCACGGTGGCGAACACCGGGATGCCGTCGACGTCCGTGCCGGCCTTGCGCGGGTTCACGCCGCCGACGACGTCCGTGCCGGAGGCCACCATCCGGCGGGTGTGCTTGGTGCCCTCAGAACCGGTGATGCCCTGGACGATGACCTTGCTGCTGTCGGTGAGGAAGATCGCCACGTTCAGGCCCCCTGAGCCAGCTCGGCCGCCTTCGCGGCGGCGCCGTCCATCGTGTCGACCATCGTCACCAGCGGGTGCGCGGCGTCGGCGAGGATCCGCCGGCCCTCCTCGACGTTGTTGCCGTCGAGCCGGACGACGAGCGGCTTGGTCGCCGTGTCGCCGAGGATGTCGAGCGCCTGCACGATGCCGTTGGCCACGGCGTCGCAGGCGGTGATGCCGCCGAAGACGTTGACGAAGACGCTGCGCACGTCCGGGTCGGACAGGATGATCTCGAGCCCGTCCGCCATCACCTGCGCCGACGCACCGCCGCCGATGTCGAGGAAGTTGGCCGGCTTCACGCCGCCGCGGCTCTCGCCGGCGTAGGCCACGACGTCGAGCGTGCTCATGACGAGCCCGGCCCCGTTGCCGATGATCCCGACCTGCCCGTCGAGCTTGACGTAGTTGAGGTCCCTGGCCTTCGCCCGCCCCTCGAGGTCGTCCTCGGCCACCGGGTCCGCGTAGCGGGTGAACACGTCGCTGTGCCGGAACTCGGCGTTGCCGTCGAGGGTCACCTTGCCGTCGAGAGCGACGACACGGCCGTCCGGCGTCCGGCAGAGGGGGTTCACCTCGACGAGCGTCGCCTCCTCCTCGACGAAGGTGCGCCAGAGGCTCACCAGGATGCCGGTGACCTCGTCGGCCACGTCGGCCGGGATCTTGGCCGTCTGCACGATCTCGCGGGCCTTGGCCTCGTCAACGCCCTGGACGGCGTTGACCGGGACGCGCGCCAGCGCCTCCGGCCGCTCGACCGCGAGCTGCTCGATGTCCATGCCGCCCTCGGCGCTCGCCATCGCGAGGTAGGAGCGGTTGGCCCGGTCGAGGAGGAACGACACGTAGTACTCCGCCGCGATGCCGCTGGCCTCGGTGACCAGCACCTTGCGCACGACGTGGCCCTTGATGTCCAGGCCGAGGATGTCGCGGGCGCGCCCCTCCGCGTCGTCCGGGGTGTCGGCGAGCTTGACGCCGCCGGCCTTGCCGCGGCCGCCCGTCTTCACCTGCGCCTTGACGACGACCGGCTTGCCGATGCGCTCGGCGACGGCGCGGGCCGCCACCGGGTCGTCGACGGTCTCGCCGGGGAGCACGGGCACGCCGTGCGCGCCGAAGAGCTCCTTCGCCTGGTACTCCATGAGGTCCACGAGGGGTCCTGTCCGTCGGTGGGGCACGTCCGCTGGCTCTGTGCGCCGGAGGCTACCCACCTCGACGGACAGGCCCGGACCAGGCCCGACGGCGGCCGGGGCCGCAGGGCTCGATCCGCGTCCGCCCCCATGCGGCGGTCAGGCGGGGGCGGACTCCCCCACGTGCTGGTTCACCCACTCCACGATCGCCTGCGTGGTCGCCCCGGGGGTGAAGATCTTCGCGACGCCCAGGGCCTCGAGCTCGGCCATGTCGTCCTCCGGGATGATCCCGCCGCCGAACACGACGACGTCGTCGGCACCGCGCTCCCGGAGCAGCTCCAGCACGCGGGCGAACAGCGTCATGTGTGCACCGGACAGCACCGACAGCCCGACGCAGTCGGCGTCCTCCTGCACCACCGTCTCCACGATCTGCTCGGGCGTCTGGTGCAGGCCGGTGTAGATGACCTCCATGCCGGCGTCCCGCAGCGCGCGCGCGACCACCTTCGCGCCGCGGTCGTGCCCGTCGAGCCCGGGCTTGGCGACGACGACCCGCAGGCGACCGGCGGAGGGGGTGCTCACCAGGGGCTCCATCAGGCTCGGGAACAGGCTCGGGAACAGGCTCGGGAACAGGCACGGGAACAGGCACGAGGGCGCGCGCAGCCGGAGCGTACGCGCGCCCGCCGCACACCCGGCAGGCTCCCGGACGTGCGCGTGCCGTCGTCCACAGACCCTCACGCCGGAGACAGGCGCGCCGAGCGGTTCGGTAACATCGGGATAACGCTCACCCGGGCTGGAGCGGGCCGGACGCCCATTCCGCGCTCCTGCCCGCCGTCACGGTCCTCGCCGTGCTCCGCTGCCGACCGACGGGATCTCTCTCGTGCTCGCTCCACCTCGAGGGCGCCACCGCGCCTCGCGACCGCCGCGCCAGCGGGGGGTGCTGCTGCTGCCCGCCGTTCTGCTGAGCACCGGCGGGCTCGCCGTCGCCGGCCTCGGCGGCGTGCCGGCCGTCGCCGGAGGACGACCGGCACCAGGGGTCGCGACCGCCCTGACCGCGCTCCCGGGCGCCGTCCCGCCCTCCTCGTCGTCCTCCTCGTCGGAAGGCGGAGCCACCACCGGCACGAGGCAGTCCCGCCCCGAGACGCCGGAGTCCGCGCGCGACCGCCACGCCGCGCACGCCGAGGGG
>JALYMN010000255.1 GCA_030773675.1 Actinomycetota bacterium | reverse complement strand
CCCGCCGCACCCGAGCCCCGTACCGGCGGCATGACGGACCCGGCCGGGACGTACTGGATGCCACTCAAGCGGCAGATCAGCCCCAGCCATGCCCTGGCCCTCGCCGCCGCAGGAGCCCCTGTCGCCTGGGACGCTTGCGGCTGCGGCGGCTACTGCGGCTTCACATGGTTCAGCCAACAGCAGGTAGCCCGCCTCGTCACAGCCGGTGCCCCGACCATCCGGCGCACGAAGCGCCGTCGCGGCAACATCAGCGAGTGGGCTAGCGAAGACGGAAGAGCCCTCGTCGTTGCGGAGGATGCCGTCGCTTGGGCTGACCTGCTCGACTGATACGTGCCGCTACAGGGGACACTGCTGCCGTGCTTGCACCCCCGTGGCTACGGCCCCTGGCTGTTTGCGGCGGCTGCATCGCCGCATGGTGACGTTCGTGCTGCGGAACGACGTCGTGCTGGACCGCGTTGAGGCCGGCGATCCCGTGCTCCTGCGCGTGCCTTGCCGGAACACGTCGCTGCAGGAGCCGCTGGTGCACTACGGCACGGACGGCGGCTCGTCGCCACGGGTGTCCTGAGTCTGGACGAGTATCGGCGCAGTGAGCCCCGGTTGAGGGCGCTGCTCAGTCGAGCGCAACGGCTTGAAGGGTAGGTGCCGCTATCGGTCCTCCTCCGACGCGAGGAGCAGTCGCCGCAGGTACGGCGACAGGAGCGCAGCCCCCAGCAACTCCACTCCGACCACCTCACCGTCATGGTTCACGTCGATGTGAACACCGTCGCGGAGTTCCGGGGCATCGACGGTCGCCATGTAGCCAAGGCCGCCGTCCGGTATGACGTCGGTGAGGTACACGTAGGCAGCGTCGGCCTCGGGGTCGTAGGTCGCCCGCAGCAGGACTTCTCGGCTGTTCATCCCTCGACGGTAAGTGCCGCTACCTGCTCGCGGCACCCGGTGAGGGGGGTGCCGTTAACCACCGTCCATAAGCCGTTATGGACGGCTACCAGCAGGAGGCGCGGCCGGGAAGGTTCTTGGGAGCCGGCGTCAACCGCCGGTGACCCTGCCGCGTCCGGCCGTCACGGCGTGCCCTGCCGAGCAGACGTGCGCTGACGGACGATCAGCGGGAGCGCGTGGCGGACCAACGCGCCGTCCACCTCGTCCTGGGCAGGCGCCAGGCCGGAGCGATGGACGGCCAAGCCGCTGTCAGCCCTCGAGCGCGCCCGCCCAGCGCCAGTCGCCCTCCGGCCCGAGGAACTCGACCCGCTGCACGTCGTCGTCCGGACCGTCGTCGTCGACCGCCCAGGCGAGCGCGTCGGCGTGCTCCGAGAACTCGGCCTCGGCCACGACGTCGCCCATGCCGTCGAGGAAGCGGTAGTGCGTCACACCGGCACCGTAGGCCGTTCCGTCAGGTCGTCGACTTGTCCTTCGGCTCAGACCGCGGCTCGAGCTGGATCTCCTTCTCGGCGCCGACGACCCCCTCGCGCAGCTCGATGCTCCGCTCGCGCTCCGCGGTGAGCTCGGCCCCGAGCAGCAGCGCGATGTTGGTGATCCAGACCCAGACGAGGAAGCCGACGACGCCGCCCAGGGTGCCGTAGGTCTTGTTGTACGACCCGAAGTTCGAGACGTAGAAGGCGAACGCGACCGAGGCGACCAGCCAGACGACGATCGCGAGCGCGGCCCCGGGGAGCACGAACCGGACGCCGCGCAGGCGGACGTTCGGCGTGGCGTAGTAGAGGACGGCGACCATGCACACGACGAGCACCGCCATGACCGGCCACTTGCCGATGTTCCACGCGGTCACGGCGGTGTCGCTGATGCCGAGGGGCCCTGCCACCCTGCCGACGATCGGCCCGGTGAGGACGAGGGAGAGCGCGAGGACCGCGGTCAGCAGCACGACGACCAGCGTGACGAGCACCTGAAGCGGGCGCAGCTTCCAGACCGGCCGGCCCTCGGGCGTCTCGTAGATGACGTTGGACGCGCGGGTGAAGGCCCCCACGTAGCCGGAGGCCGACCACAGCGCGCCCGCCAGGCCCAGGACGAGCGCCAGGCCGGCCGCCGAGCGGTTGGCGGCCAGCTGCTCGATGGGCCCGGAGAGCGTGTTCCTGGCCGCCGGCGCGACCGAGCCCACGATCTCGAGGAGCTTCTGCGTCGTGGTCCGCGGGTCGGCGACCAGCCCGACGAGCGAGATCAGCGCCGCGATCGCCGGGAACAGCGCCAGCAGGGCGTAGTAGGTCAGGGCCGCGGCCCAGTCGGTGCCGCCGTCCTCGGAGAACTCCTTGACCGTGCGCTTGGCCGTGGCGAAGCCCGACGTGCGGGTGTCGGTGCCCCTGGGGGCGTAGTCGGCGCGCCGGCGAGGGTCACCTGCCCGACCGATGCCGGCGCGGCGCCGGCCCCCCTCGACCCGCTGGCCGTCGCTGTCGGTCGTGCTCGTCCTGCCCATGTACGGCTCCTGCCCCCGCGCCAGGGTGTTCAGGCCGTCCCGCTGCCGCCGTTCCCCGGGGCGACCTCGACGTGCGGGCGCGACTGCCACAGCGCCCACTCGGCGCTTACGTCGCCGGCGGTGCGCAGCAGCAGCGGCAGGTGGTCGTGCAGCAGCCGCTCGACCGAGGTCTCGGCGGCGTGCACCGTCACGTTCATCGCCGCCCGGACGGCGCCGGTGCCGTCGCGCACGGGGGCGGCGATCGAGCGCACGCCGGGGGCGAGCTCCTCGTCGGCCAGCGCCCAGCCGCGCGCCCGGACCTCGGTGAGCTCGTCGCGCAGCTGCTCCGGCCTTCGCCCGATGTAGGGCGGCAGCCCCGCCCGGCTGGGCTCGGCGAGCGCCACGGCGAGCTCCTCCGGCGCGAGCGCGGCGAGCAGCACCTTGCCCTGCGAGGTCTGGACGGCTGGGAAGCGGGTGCCGATGTCGACGCGCAGCGCGACGAGCTTGGGCACGGCGACCCGCGCGACGTAGACGATGTCCGAGCCGTCGAGCTGGGCCATCGACGACGACTCGCCGGTGCGGGCGGCGAGGGCCTCGAGGTGCGGCCGGGCGATGTCCCACAGCCCGAGCGAGGCGACGTACGCCGTGCCGAGGGCGAGCACCTTGGGCGTGAGCGCGAAGGCGCCTCTGCTGGACCGGACGAAGCCGAGCTCCTCGAGGGTCAGCAGCAGCCGCCGGGCCGTCGGACGGGCGAGCCCGGTCGCCGCCGCGACGTCGCTGAGCGTCCGGGTCCGGTGCTCGGCGTCGAAGCAGGCCAGGACGTCGAGCCCGCGCGCGAGCGCCTCGACGAAGTCGGGTCCCTCCCCGCGTCCTGCCATGCGCGCTCGTCCTCCTGGTCGTCCGGCCGGTCACCCGGGCTCGCCGAAGACGCTGCCCCGGGCGCCGCGGGTCGACTCCGACCGGTACTCCGTGTAACGGGTACCGGTGGTCGAGCACCTTGTCGTCGTCGTCGTCGTCGTCGTCGTCGTCGTCCGGCAGGGCCGGGTGCATGCCGTCGACCCACGCCTGCTCGCCGAGCGAGGAGCGCAGGTGCTCGACGGTCTGCTCGACCGCGGCGCACGGCCGGGAGGTCCGCCCCGACCAGCCGGTGCTCGGACTTCACCACCCGGCCGTCGACGAGGACGGTGTGCACGTCGCCCCGTTGCGCCTGGAAAGCGACGTGGCCGTAGGGGTTGAGCAGCGGGAACGACACCGGCGAGGCCTCGTTCTTGATCAACACGACGTCGGCCTTGGCGCCCGGCGCGGGCCGGCCCAGGTCGTCGCGGCCCAGCGTGCTGGTCCCGCCGCGGGTCGCCCAGTCGACGACCTGCTCGGCCCGCAGGTGCACCGAGGTCACCGTCTCGCCCTTGGCGTGCGCCTCCAGGTGCTCGCGCGACCGGTCGGCGCCGCGCGTCGTGCGCATCGCGGAGAACAGGTCGCTGCTCCACCACACGCCGGTGTCCATCGACAGCGACACGGGGATGTCGTGCCGCCGGACCTGCCAGGTGCGCGGGTAGCCCTGCCCGGCGCTCTGCTCGGACTCCGTCGACACCGACACCGACCCCCGGTGGCCGCGATCCGGTGGTAGGAGTTCGTGGGTCAGGGTCGCCGCGTGCAGGCGCGCCCGGAGACTCCCGACCACCCGGGGCGTGGACGTCTGTCCGCGATGCATCACGTCCTGCAGGAAAACGCGATCGCGAGCCCCGGCACCGCCGTCGCATCGATGAGCGGCCCGGCGGTCGAGGCGCACAGCACCCGCCGGACAGGAGCAGCAGGTCGGCGCGGGCGGGACTGGCGAGCGACGGGGCGGGCCGGCTCACCAGGTGCCCACACCGGTCGCGAGCCGCTGGGCCGCCGTGCGCACCGGCGCGTTGACCGCGCCGTAGCCGTCGTAGTCGCCGAGGCGCTGCACGACCTCGAAGAACAGCCCGCCGCCCCACCAGCGGGGTGAACAGGTGGAGGAAGGCGCCGGTGCCGCTGCTGTCGTGCAGCACCCCGAGGTCGCGCATCCGGGCGACGGTCTCGGGCGGCAGGTCGCTGCGCGCGGCGAGGTCGTCGTAGTAGTTGTCGGGGATCGGCAGGAACACCGCGCCGAGGCCGCGCAGCATCTCGGCCGTGGCGAACAGGTCGGTGCAGGCGAAGGCGACGTGCTGCGGCTCGGCAGCCGTGCGGGCGCCGCCGGCCCGCCCCAGCAGCGACACGCTCAGCGCGATGCGGAGCCGGCGGTGCGCGTCGGTCAGCGCGCGGCTGCGGACGAGCCCGTCGGGCGCGGCGAACTCCGCGCTCTCCTGCGGCTGCAGGCCGAGCGGCGCCCGGTAGAACAGCGCCGCCTCGTCGAAGTGGTCGAACGGCTGGGACAGGCCGACGTGGTCGATGCGCAGCAGGCCGGCGTGCCGCACGGGCCCCTCGCCGCGCACCGGCGCGAAGTCGCCGAGCCAGCCCGAGGACCGGTCGTCGCCGGTGCGGCAGAAGAACAGCGCAGTGCCGTCGGGCGCGGTCACCGCCGACAGGTCGGCCTCGGCGGGGCCGCGGGTGCGCGGGACGGCGGGAGTGCGCAGGTCCTGCGCCCGGCGGCCGGCCCGCCACCGGGTCCGGACTTCTCGACGGCGAGCGCGGTGACCACGGCGTCGCCCTGCAGCCGGCCGGACAGCCGCGCGTCGCCGCGGTTGAGCAGGATCCGCACCTCGCCCTGCTCCCACAGCTGCACCGGCTTGGTGCGGTGCTCGCCGACGTGGGCGAACCCGAGCGTGCGCAGGGTCTGCGCGGCGGCGCGGGCCGACTCCGGGTCGACGGCGAGCTCGGCGAACGCGCAGCCCAGCGGCTCGGGAGCCGGCAGCGGGATGCACAGCTCGACGTCCGGCCGGGTGCTGGTCGCTCCAGCTCGGCCCAGGCACTCCTCCAGCACGAGCAGAGAGCGCATGGCGTCGACGGCGGTGCGGTCGGGGTCGGCCTGGCGGAAGACGTCGTTGAACACCTCGAGCGACAGCGGCCCGTCGTAGCCCGCGGCGAGGACGTGCCCGACGAAGGCGGTCAGGTCGAAGCCGCCCTGCCCTGGGAAGCAGCGGTAGTGCCGGCTCCACTGCAGGACGTCCAGAGCCATCTGCGGGGCGTCGGCGAGCTGCAGGAAGAAGATCTTGTCGCTCGGGATGTCGCGGACGGCCGCGGGGTCGTGGCCGCGGGACAGGACGTGGAAGCTGTCGAGGCACACCCCGAGGGCGGGGTGGTCGGCGGCGGCGACGATGCGCCACGCGTGCCGGTAGTCGTGCACGTGCCGGCACCAGGCGAGCGCCTCGTAGGCCACGCGCACGCCGTGCTCGGCGGCGAGGTCGGCGAGCGATGCGAGCTGCGCCGCGGCGAGGTCGTCGTCGTCCACCGCGTCGGGGCTGACGTTGGAGCAGACGAGCAGGGTCGTCGTCCCGAGCTGCTGCATGACCGAGAACTTGTGCGCCGCGCGGCGCAGGTTGCGCGCGAACTGCTCCTCGGACACCGCCTCGAGGTCGCGGAAGGGCTGGTAGAGGTCGACGGCGAGCCCGAGGTCCTCGGCCCGCAGCCGGACCTCGCTCGGCGACCACGCGCTGCTGACGAGGTCGTTCTCGAAGACCTCGATGCCGTCGAAGCCGGCCCGGGCGATCGCCGGGAGCTTCTCGTCCAGGGGTGCCGCTGAGCGAGACGGTCGCGACCGACCTACGCACGCCCGTCCTCCTCGACCGGCACCCGCAGGGCGTCGAGCACGCGCGGGACCATCGCGTAGAAGCCGGCGGTCAGCACGAGCTCGACGCGCTCCTGGTCGTCGAACCAGCGGTCGAGGGCGGCGTGGACGGCGTCCGGCACGTTGCCGGTGAGCATCGCGTCGGTGAGCGTCAGCGCCGCCTTGTCGCGCGCGTCGAACAGGTCCGACACCTGCCAGGCCGCCAGCGCCTCCACCTGCGCGGGGGTGACGCCGGCGTCCAGCGCCATGCTGCGGTGCTGGTGCCACTCGTACTCCGAGCGCATGACGATCGCGGTGCGCAGGATCATCAGCTCGCGCAGCCGGCGCGGCGTGACGCAGCGGCCGCGCAGCGCCCAGGCCCAGTCGATCCAGGCGTCCAGCAGCTCGGGCGTGTGGGCGAGCGAGCGGTAGAGGTTGACCTGCCGGGCGCCCAGCCGGCGACCCGCTCGGCGAGCCCGCCCTCGAGCTCACGCAGCGGGGGAGCGGTGCGCCGCGGGACCCACGGCGGGGCGTTGGGAGCGGCGGGAGCAGGCGGGTCGGCCTCGGTCGGGGAGTCGTCCGGCGGGCCGGCCTCGCCGGCCAGGTGCGGGAGG
>JALYMN010000254.1 GCA_030773675.1 Actinomycetota bacterium | reverse complement strand
GAAACGCCCGGTCCCATTCCGAACCCGGAAGCTAAGCCTTTCAGCGCCGATGGTACTGCCCGGGGGACTGGGTGGGAGAGTAGGACGCCGCCGGACAACTTGTGTAGCGGGAGGCCGGACCACATCGTGCTCCGGCCTCCTGGCGTTCTCGCTGTGAGGTGAGATGCCGGCGAGCAGTAGGCTCGTGCAGGTGCCCATCCTCGAGCCGGACGCTGTCCTGGTGGCCGTCGAGGCACACCTGCTGACCGTCCTCGGGCAGGACAGCGGGCGGGCCGGCGTGAGCTTCCTCGGCACCGAGCGCCTCGACGTCGCGCGCTTCGGGCCCGACCCGGAGGGACTCGTGCGCTACGTGACCCTGGGGATGAGCCGGGTGCCGATGGGAGACCCCGGCGCCGCGGTGGTGCTCGAGCACGGGCCCCGCGCCGAGCTGCTGCTGACCGTCCGCGGAGCACAGGACACCGTGCTGCGTCGGCTCGCCGTCCTGGCCAGCAGCCCGGCCGTCGAAGGCGTGGTCGTCGCGCCCGGTGCCGGGCTCGACCTGGGCGAGCCGTTGTGGGACGGCGCGCGCTTCAGCGCGGTGCTCGTCGGGGAGCCGGGAGGCTTCGTGCCCGACCTCGACGTGGCGCCCGGCGAGGAGCCCGTCCGGTTCCTCCCGGTGCTGCCCATGACGGCCAACGAGGCGGCCTGGAAGCGCGTGCACGGCGCGCAGGCCCTGGAACGGCGCTGGCTCGAGTCCGGCGCGGACCTCCGCGACCCGGCGCGGGCGGAGGCGCCGCTCCACCGTCCGGACGGTGGCTGACCCCTCAGCCGCGAGCGGGAGCGGCGGCGCGGCCTCGCCGGGCGGACGCTGCCCGCGAGCACCATGACCGGGCCTCGACCGGCGGTCGGTCGTCGCTGCGCCTGCGCCGCGCTGACCCGCCCGGCGCCGGTGGCCGCGGCGCTGCCAGACTGCGCGCGACACAGCACCGGCGTGAGGGAGTGGGCGTGCAGTTCGGCAGGTACTACGAGGAGTTCGAGGTCGGCGCGGTCTACAAGCACTGGCCGGGCAAGACCGTCACGGAGTACGACGACCACCTCTTCTGCCTGTTGACGATGAACCACCACCCCCTGCACCTCGACGCGAACTACGCCACGACGACCCAGCAGGGCAGGAACGTCGTCGTCGGCAACTACGTCTACTCCCTGCTGCTGGGCATGTCGGTGGCCGACGTGTCCGGCAAGGCCATCGCCAACCTCGAGGTGGAGAGCCTCCGGCACGTCTTCCCGACCTTCCACGGCGACACGGTCTACGGCCAGACCGAGGTGCTGGGCAAGACCGAGAGCAGGAGCAAGGACGACCGCGGCGTCGTCCAGGTCGAGACCAAGGGCTTCAACCAGGACGGCGTGCTCGTCTGCGTTTTCCGGCGCAAGGTCATGGTGCCGAAGCGCTCGTACGGCGACGCGCACGGTGGTGAGCAGCCCGGCCGGCCGGAGCTGCAGCAGCAATGACGCGCAAGCGTCGGCACCGCTCGCCCGGAGCCGCAGCAGGGGTGACCGCGTCCACGCGGGGACGTGCCTGCCGCAGCTGCAGGACGACCCGCACGGGTGGTTGTCCTGCTCGGCAGGCGGGTCTCTCCCCCGGCATGTGGACCTACGTCCTGCTGGCCGTCGGCGTCATGCTCGCCGTTGCCGTGCTCGCCGCCGCCGGGGTCTTCCGCTCGGCGTCGTCCCGGCGGGTCGTGCGCCGCCCGGCACGGCGCGTGGTGAAGCAGCCGGTCGTCGAGGAGCGCGTCGAACGCGAGCTCTGAGCGACCTCGCGCACCGAGCTGGGGTGGACGCTGCCCGGACCGCGCCGGTCGCCGAGGTCGCACAGGCCTGACCTGCACGGCCCTTGACCCGGGGACGACGACGGCGCACCGTTCTGTCCGTGAGCGTGCCCGTCACCTGCCCCCGTTGCGGTGGTGCGCTTCGCGCCCCCGGTCTCATGTCCAGCGCGTGGGAGTGCGACCGCCACGGCGCCGTCGCCCCGCTGCGCGTGCTCCCCCGGGTCGGGCCGGAGCACCTGCGGCAGGTGGCGGCGCGTTCGGCGGTGCCGGTCTGGACGCCGCTGCCGCTGCCCGTCGGCTGGACCGTCACCGGCCTCGCCACCGCCGGCAG
>JALYMN010000253.1 GCA_030773675.1 Actinomycetota bacterium | reverse complement strand
CCGGTAGCCATCGCGGTCGGTGCCGAACCTGCCGGTCGCGAGCACCCGCTCCCGCTCGTCGCAGACCTCGATCGTCGCGGATCGCTTGTGCGGGTCCATTCCGATCACCACTCGCGCCATTTCGCTGGCTCCCTCGTTCGGACGGCGGTTGTCGACGAGGAGGGCAGCGCTACTTCGAGCTGGGCAGACCCCTCTTGAGCCTCACCTCGTCACGGTGCCCGGCGGTGCGCACGCCATGAGAGAGCCACACCAACGAGCCGTGGGCAGCCGATGAGAGAGCGACCCGCCAGACACCTCGGCCCCAGCCTGGCCAGACCAGAGCCTGGGTCCAGTCTCAAGTAGCCGATGCGCGGACGTGCTGGCTCGTCAGCCCGAGAGCGGTGTCATCGGAACGGACATCGCCCTAGCCGGCTGATGCCCGAGCGGATCGCTGCACGCGGCCGTGCTCAGGGCCGAGGACCACCCGATCGCGCACTGTGGCTTAGGCTCCGAACTTCGGATATCGTCCAGATCGTGGCCGACTCCCTGCCCCTTCGCATCTTCCTCGCTTCGCCTGCCGACGTCGAAGCTGAGCGTCAGGTGGTTCGCGTCTGTGTGAATGAGCACAACTGCCGGCGCAGGGCCAATGCCGATGTCACGTATGAAGTCGTTGGGTGGGAGCGAGTGCGCGGGACCGCTCGTCGACCGCAGGAGGCGATTAACGAGCTGATCGCGGAGAGCCACTTTCTGATTGCCCTGTTCAAGGCGTCCTGGGGCAGCGAGCCGGGCAGTCCCTGGGGATACACCTCTGGCAAGAGGAGGAACTCTTCACAGGTCTGCTGGAGCTGGGCGAAGCCGAGCGGCCCATGCGTGACGTCTGGGTCGCCTTCCTTGACCACCCTTCGCCCGCTGAGCAGATCGTCAGGCTCAGGCATCAGATGTCCCAGCATCACTCGGTGATGTACGAGCGCATCGCCGATACGCGCGACCTCAAGGTGAAGTTGACAGACCGCCTCATCACCTGGAGCGCGTTGGCCGGCTCCAAGGTCGTCCAACACATCGATCTGCTGCCTTCGTCCGGTAAGGACGTCCTGCGCTCGGCGAACCTGCGTCTACGCGGCGAGAAGCTGGTCGACCTCGGCCAGGCGGCAGCGGGACGCGCGGCGCTGGAGGAGGCAGCCGTGCTTGGTGGGCCAGCAGAGCAGCTCGCTTACGCAAGATTTCTTGCCCGGCACGGTGAGCTCGACGAGGCCCATCTCTGTACGCAGAGGGCCATCGACTACTTCATCAGCGGGCCATCGTCACTGCACTCACCATTGGCGGCGGAGGCTTTCGCAGCCCAAGCTGGAGTGCTTCGTCGGCAGGGGCGCGACGTCGACGCCATCGGTCGGCTCGAGCAGGCGCTAACGCTCCTGAACGAGTCAGACGCATACGCCCAAAAGGTGCGCTGCCGCATACTCGACGAGCTGGGGCTCGCGCATCAACGGACCGGCGACATCGCATCGGCCCGACGCGCCTTCGAGGCCGCTCTCCAGTCCAGACGCGACTCCCGACGCGATTCGGACATTGGCCAGTCCCTTGTCAACTTGGCCAGGCTCGGAGTGCACGAGGGTGATCTGGCTACCGCGGCCGCATACGCCCAAAAGGCGATCCAGACCCTGCAGGGATCACCCCCAACCGCATTACACGCCAACGCGGAGGTGCTGGTCGCGCAGGTGGCTCTCCGGCAGGGGCGAGCGAACGAGGGTTTAGTGCACGCCGAGCGCGCCCTGTCCCTGAATCGACAGATCGCAAGTCGACGCGGTGAGGCAATCTCTTGCTCCTGCTTGCTCAGTGCTGCCGCGCCACGGGCAGAACACAAGAGGCTAGGGAGCACGCAACCAGCTGCCTGGCGGTGAACAAGGTGATGGGCGACGAGAAGGGGGCACAACGGGCGCAGTGGATCCTCGACCAACTAGCGCAGTAATCTGAAGCCCGCACAAGTCACCCGGTGACAACAGCACCGCGGGCATCGACTTGGACGTAATTGAGGCTAGGCCATAGGAGAGCCGTGAGCCGCCCACGTGGGCTCCCGCACCCGGTGTCGAGTTGAGCGGATCGGCGCCCGATACGCGGCAACGCGCCAACCGGGACGTGCGCTGTGATTCGAAACTTGGGTGTCGACTCCGAGGGGGGCGCATGCTGAGCCACCACGTCGTCCGATTCGTAGGTTCCCGGCATGCGCCGGATCGCCTCCAGGTGCTCATGCGGGAGACTGGCCCTAAGATCTGGGAGGACGTCGGGCCCGACGTCGCGACCGACGTATGACCGAACGGTCATGGCTCCCCCCATCTTGAGGAAGCCTGCTAGGTCGCCCGTGTTTAGCGCCTCGAGCAGCGCATCCTCGTGGTTCCCCAAGAGAAGCGTGGCGCGCCCGGATTCTGCCAGAACAAGAAGGTGCTGCACCACCTCCGCCGACTCCGCTCCTTTGTTGATGTAGTCACCGAGGAACACCGCATGCGGGCCACCGACCGCGACGAGTTCGTTACAAAGCCCTCTGAGCGCGCTTACGTTTCCGTGCACGTCGCCAACGAAGGCGATCTTGGCTGTCACAACAGGATCTTCTCTACTTCGGCATAGTCCGAGCCATTGCCAGTGGAGCCCAAAGCCATAAACGCCATCGAGAGGAGGTCGCTGGGCCGTGCCCACTCGTTGACGATGGTGGCCTCGAGGGAGCCGTGACGACTGGACGGGAACTCGCCGACGATCGAGCGCAAGCGGGATAGGCACTCGTGCAGGTCGTCACTGCTCGCTTCGCCACGCTGCCGCGAAGCAAGGAGACGCGTCAGGGCGTAATCGCCATGTCGGACGGCGAGCTCGCGGAGGGAGAAACAAGGGTCGTCGTCCGCGATCGCCTTTGCGTACAAGCAGCTACGCAGCAGATAGCGCGCTTCACGTAGAAGGCCAACAAGGTACTTCGGGAGATCCCACTCCGGGCTCGTGAACAACTCACACATTCCCCGAGTACGCATCAGGAGGCGATCAGTGTCCACGTCGCCCATGTCCTTCACAGCGCGGGCCAAGTAGCCATGCTCGTCCCACACCACCTTGGCGTCGCGGTTGAGATGGGCTCCGAATAGGGTGCCGATGCCGGTCGATAGTTGTTCGCGAGTGTAGTAGCTGACGTTCACATCACCGGAGTAGGCGCTCGGACGCGGGACGGCTATCAACGCCAGCACATCCAAATCTGAATCCGGAGTTGCGTCGCCGCGGGCCTGGCTCCCGTAGATCAACACCCCCTCTACGTCCCGAGGGAGTTCAGGGAAGTCCTGCAGGAGGCTCGGCGACACGCCCATTCCCAGCAGGGCGCTAAGGACACCGTCGCGAGTCACGCTCATTCCGACCCCCTAAGTGCGCATGATCTTCCCGGAGCGAGCAACCCGCGGCTATCGGCTGCCGACAACCCTGGCGCTCTTGGAGCGCAAACTCTCATGCCCCTGACCGAGCGGTAGCCAGCGTCCTCTCGTTGTCCCCCGTGGTGTTCACCCGCCGTTCGGAGCGCCCGTTACGCCTCAGCATCTTCCTCACGGCGAAGATCGTCAGCGACCCACGTCAGCGCCGATACTGCGTTGGACAACCGGAGGTACCGCGGGTTCGTGTTGCTCTTGGGCTCACAGGTGCGGCCTCGCACCTCGCGGAGCTCCTCGGCCATCCGCTCCAACCGGGCGGCGTCGTTGCTCATAGCTGTCCCTCCTCGCTGTCGGCTCGAGGGTACGAGTCCGTACACACGTACAGAAGCGCCCGCTCTGCCTGCGAGTTGGCAGGCGCCTCCGTCGCCGGCGCCTGCTCGACCGGTCCCCGGGGACCGGCGGACGATCGCCGATACCGCCGATGAAGGGATCGTCATGCCGACCGACCTGCCCGTACCTCCGTACGACATGTCCGAGCTCGCGGCCGCAGGCTTCCTCGCTACCGGGAGCCCACCGTGAGCGCCTACCGCCTGGATCTGCGCTGCTTCTGGCAGTGGTGCGCCGACCGGGACCTGGCGCCGCTGCACGCCAAGCGTCCGCACGTCGAGCTCTACCTGCGCCACCTCGAGGAGCGTGGCTACGCCCCCGCCACCATCAGCCGTCGGGTGTCGACTCTGGCCGGACTGTTCCGCTATGCCGTCCTTGACGAGCTCGTCACCACCAACCCCCACCTTCGCCGTCACCCGTCCCCGGGTGGCTTGGGAGAGCCAGCGACGCACCGGGCTGCACCCGCTGGAGTTCGCTGCGGTGCTCAGCGTCGCCCGGCAGCACAGCGAGACCGCGCACGCGCTCGTCGCGCTGCTCGGCATGCTCGGATTGAGGGTGAGCGAAGCCTGCAATGCCGAGGTCGAGGACCTGCGCTACACCGCCGGCTACGAGGTGCTGCGGGTCGTGGGCAAGGGCGCCAAGTCGGCCGACATCCCGCTGCCATCCCCGTCCTGCGCGCGGTGAAGGCCGCAACTGCAGGCCGCAGCACCGGGCCGATCCTCGTGTCCGCCAAGGGCGCCCCACTGACCCGCGGCGCCGCCAGCCGGCTGCTGGCCCGAGTCGTGCGGGCCGCCGGCGTCACCACGCCCGCCAGTCCGCACAGCCTGCGCCGGACCTTGTGCACCGCCGGGTTGATCAGCGGTGTGCCGCTGCGCGACATGCAGTACGCCATGCGCCACGCCGACGCCCGCACCACGATCCGCTACGACATGGCTCGGTCGAACCTCGACCGGCATGCCGCCCATAGCGTCGCGGCCTACCTCGCCGGCATGGCCATCGGCTGACGCGGTCGCAGCCGGTCTTCCGGCCGGCCGAGACCACATCGAAGGAGGCGTGTGTTCCCCCTGGGAGCCTTCTAGTGCGGCTCCTGTGGTGTAGCAGGTGCCAACCAGCGCCTTCGTGGGAGCGTCGGCCCTGGTGAGGCGGGGCGGCACGCGTCGCCCGCTTCTGTAGACGTCGGCAGGACCGTTGGCCGCGGGGTTCACAACTCCTGCCCCGACGTGACGTCCTGGACCGATGGCAGCCCGATGTTGAGCCGGTGCGGACTGTCGTCACATGGCTACGGTGTGAACACGTGGACCTTGCTCATCGGGTCGAACCACGCCGTCGCCGCGCCGCCCGGCGCGAGGAGCTTGGGCCTGCCCTCCTCCCGGATGACCGCGCCGTACGTCCCGTGCTTGCTGTCCGCGCCGCTCGCGTCGAGCGGCGTTGTCCGCACAGTCGTCCTCAACCGCGACCAGCGGCGGGTCCCCAGGTCAAAGACCTGCGAGGCGATGACGGTCCCGGTGATATTGGACGCGATGAATTCGCCACCGAAGGAGTAGACCCGCCGTCCGATCAGCCCGAGGACGTTGGCGCTCGCCCCGACGGGGGCGTCCTGCTCCCGCCGCCACCGCGCCCGTGGCGCCCCCACCGACAGGGACTCGACCTGGCGCATCCGCGTGTCGGTCTCGTTGCGCCCCTGGAACACCCAGATGCGCCCTTCGGCGAAGACCGCGTTGAAGTGCTCGCGCCGGTTGAGCATGGGTGCCGCCTCGCGCCACCGCAGCGGCGTCTGCGTGGTGTCCAAGTAGAAGACGGAGCTCGTCGTGCGGATCGACTGGTTGACGGGGTCGGGGCTGTTCGCGTAGGGCACGACCCCGCCCAGGAGGTAGATCCTGGTCCCGACGCTGACCGCCGCCCCCGCGGAGCGCGGCTGCGGCAGCGGCGCGTCCACCTGTCGCCACGTCCCGGAGGGGTCGGTGGCGCTCCTGGGGGTGAAGACGTACGTGCGGGGGGTCGGCTCGAAGGGCCCGGCGTGACCGCCGAAGGCCCAGATCTCACCGCGGTGAGCCACGGCGTTGATGTGGTGCATCGACTCGTGCGGGAACGACGACTGCGCCGGTAGGCTCACCCATTCCCCAGGGCGCGCCGGTCCGGCGGCCGCCTGTCCGCGCGGCGTGTAGACGAGCACCTCCCCGGTCCCGACGAAGGGGAACGGCTCCGGGTTGTCCTCCGTCGGTGTCGGCGGGGGCTGCATCGGGACGAAACCGCCGATGAGGTAGACGAAGTTGTTGAGCACCGCCGCGGCGTGCTCCTGTCGCGCCTGGAGGCGGCCGGACCGGTCACGCAGGTTCGCACCCCGCGTCCAGGTGCCCTGGCGGACCAGCGGGTACGAGGAGGTCGGCCGCGGCGGGTGCGCCGCGGCCGGCGGTGCCAAGGCGACGCCGGGCACGATCGCCAGACCGGCGGCCAGGCCGGCCGAGCCGGTGAGGAACGCGCGCCGGCCCGGACCGGCGGAACTGCTGTCGTCCATCGTGATCCGACTCCTCTCGCCCCCCTTGCTGACGGGCGACGACGCGTGGGCGGCCTCCCCTGGCGGGCCTCGGGCCCGCGGAAAGTAATCCCAAGCCGGAGCCGTCGTCAACGGGCCTGCTACGCGGGCGGCGCGCGGCCCGCGCTCCGGACTCGGGACTCGGCGTCGAGCTACTTCTAACTAACGACCAGCGTGTCCACGACGTCGGCCGGCGCGCCGCCCTCTGCTTCGCCGGGGTGACCGGCTGGACCGCGCACCCATTCTCGCGGCTATCGAGGCCGCAGGCGACCTGACCCTCACTGCGGACGTTGCCCGGTCAGCCGCCGGGCAACGTCTGTCGGCGGTCACCGGGTCTAGCAGCGAGGGCGACGTCTACGCCACCGTTGCCGAGGCCCTCGAAGCCGTCGAGGTCGAAGTGCTCGTCGACTTCACCAGCGCGGCCGCCGTCAGGCACAACGTCTGGACCGCCGTGGAAGCCGGGGTGCACACGGTCGTCGGGTCGAGCGGACTGACGGCTGACGACTACTCCGAACTAGACCGACTTGCCCGAGATCGGACTACGGGAGTCATCGCGGCGGGCAACTTCTCAATTCAGGCAGCGGTTCTCCAGCAGGCCGCCAAGTTGGCGGCCGAGCATCTGGACCGCTGGAAGATCATCGACTACGCCAGCGCCAAGAAGTCCGACGTACCGAGCGGCACCGCCCGCCAGCTCGCCGAGGCGGTGAGCAAGGTGCGCGTAACGACTCATGCGGTTCTCTTAGCGGACCTGCGCGGCCCGGTGGAGGCGCGGGGCGGGGACGTGGCCGGTAGCCGCGTCCACTCCGTACGTCTGCCGAGCTTCGTCGTCAGTACCGAGATCGTCTTCGGCGGCACCGGTGAGCGGGCTGATCATGCGACACGATGGGGGCGAGTCCGCCAACCCGTACGTCGGTGGCACCCTTGTGGCGATCCGCAGGGTGGGGGAAGCGTCGGGCGTGCGACTCGGCCTCGACTCCCTGCTGTCGAGTAGCCGAATCCGCGGCCGACAGCTGCCGCGGGCGATGGGAGCATAGGCGCCCGTTCTGATCGCGGTGCCGCTGGAGTACTCCGTCGGCACCGTGCCTGCCGCCGGCTAAACCCGGATCCACCGCAGTGCTTGATCGTTAGCGGCGTGCCGTTGACGTGCAGATGCCCCTTCACAGATCCCACGGCCCTACCCCAGGCCGCCTCGAAGGATGAGCCCATTGCGGCCCTGGTCGACGGAGCGCTTAAAGGCGTCCTCGACCTGCTTCTCCGCGACCGCCTGGTCGTGAGCCGGGTCGGACCCGACGCCCGGCCGGCTCGGCTGCTCCTCGGTGCGGTCCTGCTCCGGCGCCTGGGTCACGGGCGCCCGATGCCCGGGGCCTGCGCGGGAAAACGCCTTGACGACGACGGCGCGGGAGCGGCAGGTCCAGCGACGGGTCCGTGCACCGACAATTGTCGGCACCTTGTCGGGCCTGTGCGACGGAGGACCGGGTCGGGGGTACGTCTGGGGGGCAGCACCCCACCACCTCGCAGCGAGGAGCTCGCCATGCCATCCGACCAGCCGCCGCGGCAGGACGACGTCAACCAGGACGAAGGGCAAGCGCTGTCCCGGGCCACCGGCGGCGTCGAGGACCCGTCCGCTCCGGACCAGGGCAGCACGACCGGCACGACGCCGAGCGAGGAGTTCGTGGGACGGGTCAGCGGAGAGGACGTGGGCTATGCCGGGGAAACCGGCGCAGAGCGCAGAG
>JALYMN010000252.1 GCA_030773675.1 Actinomycetota bacterium | reverse complement strand
GTCCCCGACGTGGCGGCCAGCCGGACGCCCGCCCCCGGTGCCGGCAGCCGCACGACCGCGCCGACGCCCGGCTTCCTGCCCGAGGTCCGCGACGGCTCCGGCGGCGTGCCCTCCCCCATCGCGCTGGTGCTGCTGCTCGGCTCGATGAGCGTCCTGCCCGGCATTCTGATCATGACGACGGCCTTCACCCGGATCGTCATCGTGCTGGGCTTCGTGCGCTCGGCGCTCGGCACGCAGGGCGTGCCGCCGAACCAGGTGCTCATCGGCCTCGCGATGTTCCTCACGTTCTTCGTCATGGGGCCGGTGTTCAGCGAGGCCAACGAGCAGGCGCTGCAGCCGTTCCTCAGAGAGGAGATCACGCAGGGCCAGGCCTTCGACCGCGCGCTCGAGCCGTTCCGGGGGTTCATGCTCGACAACGTCCGGGAGAAGGACCTCGCGCTGTTCGTCGAGCTCTCGGGCGAGGGTCCCTACGCGCAGGCCACCGACACGCCGACGACGACGCTCGTCCCGGCGTACGTCATCAGCGAGCTGCGCGCGGCGTTCCTCATCGGCTTCGTCGTCTTCGTGCCGTTCATCGTCATCGACCTGGTGGTCAGCGCCGCCCTGTCGGCCATGGGCATGGCGATGCTGCCCCCGTCGATGATCTCGTTGCCGTTCAAGCTGCTGCTCTTCGTCGCCGTCGACGGCTGGTTCCTGCTCGTGACCAGCCTCGTCCGCTCCTTCAACGTCTAGACCCCGACCCCGTCCGGAGGGCGCTCGTGAACGAGGCCGACATCGTCCACATCTGTGCGCAGGCGCTGGTGCTGGCCGCCAAGCTGGCCGGCCCGCTGCTCGGCGTCGCCCTCGCCCTCGGCGTGCTCATCAGCCTCGTGCAGGTCGTCTTCCAAGTGCAGGACCAGACGGTCGCCATGGTCCCCAAGCTCGCCGTCGGCGGCGCGGTGCTCGCCCTCACCGCCGGCTGGATGCTGCGGACGGCGGTCGACTTCACCAGCGAGCTGTGGTCGCGCATCCCCGACCTGGTGCACTGAGCACCCCGGCCCGCAACGCTGTGAGCGCTGCATGAGCACCGCCGCGCAGGCTGTGTCCGCCCTGCCGTTCGGCCTGTCCGAGGCCACGGTCAGCGCTTTCCTGCTCGTGCTCGCGCGCACGTCGTCCTGGGTGATCGCGGCACCCGTCCTGTCGGCCAAGGGCGTCGCGGGCCCCGGGCGGCTGGCCCTCGCCGTCGCGCTGGCCCTGTTCGTCACGCCGCTCGTCCCGGCCTCGGAGGTGCCCACCGAGGCGCCCGCCTACATCGCGGCCGTGCTCGCGCAGATCGCCGTCGGCCTGGTGCTCGGCCTGCTCACGCAGCTGCTGTTCGCCGCCTTCGAGGTCGCCGGCACGCTCGCCGACCTGTCCGGCGGCTTCTCCTTCGCCTCCATCCTCGACCCGCTCACGGGGCAGCCCGCCGCCGCCTTCTCCCGCCTGTTCACCATCTGCTTCACCGCGATCTTCTTCGCCACCGACGTGTACGCCGCGGTGCTCGGGGGGTTCGTGCGCTCCTTCGACGTGCTCCCCCTCGAGGCCCTGCCGGCGCTGTCGGACGCCACGCCCGCCGCGCTCGGCTCGGCGGTCACCCTGGTGCTCGCCAGCGCGCTGCAGATCGCGGCGCCGCTGCTCGGCGTCCTGTTCCTCACCGACGTCGCACTGGGCCTCGCCACCCGCTTCGCGCCGCAGGCCAACGCGCTGTCGCTGGCCCTGCCGGTGAAGACCATGGTCGCGCTGCTCGCCGCCGGCGCCACCCTCGCGCTGCTGCCCACCCACCTGTTCGAGCTGGTCGAGCCGGCGGTGGGCCTGCCCTACGAGGTGCTGCGCTGAGCGGGGGTGGCGGCGGGGAGAAGACCGAGAAGGCCACTCCCAAGCGGCTCGCCGACCTGCGCAAGAAGGGCAGCGCGGCGCGCTCGATCGAGCTGCCGGCCGGTGTCTCGCTGCTCGTGCTGGTGCTCGTGCTGCCGGCCATGGTGCGACGGTTCTTCGCGAGCCTCGAGACCAGCCTCGCCGTCGTGCTCGGCGGCGCGGACGTGCGCAGCCTGGAGCAGGCCAAGGCGCTCGGCGCCGGCGTCCTCGTCGACGCGGTCAAGGCCGTCGCTCCCGGCTGCGTGATGGTCATGGCGGCCAGCCTCATGTCGGGCGTGCTGGTCACCCGGTCCCGCCCCAACCCGCACGCGCTCAAGCTGCAGAAGGAGCGCCTGTCGCCGAAGGCGTCGGTGAAGCGGATCTTCTCGACGCACACCCTGGTCGAGCTGCTCAAGGTCGTGGCCAAGCTGTCGCTGCTCGCCCTGGTCTGCGCAGAGGTGTGGCGCGACGGCTACCGGCAGCTGCTGTCGGCCGGTCCGGCGCCGCAGGCGCTGTCGCAGATCACCGGCAGCTCGACCGCCGACTTGCTCTGGCGGGTCGCACTGCTGTCGCTGCTCGTCGGCATCGGCGACGCCTGGTACCAGCGGCACAGCTTCAACAAGCAGGCGAAGATGAGCCTCCAGGACGTCAAGGACGAGTACAAGCAGTCCGAGGGCGACCCGCACACCAAGGCGCAGCGCAAGTCGCTCATGCTCGCCGCGTCGCGCGCCCGCATGATCCAGGCGGTGCCCAAGGCGGACGTCGTCCTCGCCAACCCCACCCACCTGGTAGTCGCTCTGCACTACGAGCCGGGCTCGGTGGCACCAGTCGTCGTGGCCCGTGGGGCGGGGACCGTCGCGGATCGCATCAAGCAGGTGGCCCGCGAGAACGATGTCCCGGTCATCGCCGACAAGCCCCTCACCCGGGCGCTGTACAAGGCGACGGAGATCGGCGACACCATCCCGGCCGAGCTGTTCCGGGCCGTCGCCGAGGTGCTCGCCGTCGTGTACGCCGCCAAGCGCCGGGGCCTTCCGCCGCACTGGAACCGGGAGTCCGTCCTGACATGAGTCCCGCCACCAGGCCCGAGACGTCCGACGTCACCGGCGCGACGGCGTGAGCGCACCCCGCTCCCGCGCGGCGTCCATCGGCGTCCCGGCCGTCATGATCGGCGTCGTCGTCATGATGGTCCTGCCGCTGCCGGCGATGGTGCTCGACCTGCTGCTGGCCGTGAACCTGTCGGTGTCGGTAGTCATCCTGCTCACCGCGGTGACCGCCCGGCGGGCCCTGGACTTCAGCGTCTTCCCGGCCCTGCTGCTCGTGACCACGCTGCTGCGGCTGGCGCTGAACATCTCCTCGACCCGGCTCATCCTCACGTCGGGCGAGGCGGGCAAGGTCATCGAGGCCTTCGGGCACGTCGTCATCAGCGGCAGCCTGGTCGTCGGCCTGGTCGTGTTCATGATCCTGGTCATCGTGCAGTTCGTGGTGATCACCGCCGGCGCCGGCCGCGTCGCCGAGGTGGCCGCGCGCTTCACCCTCGACGCCATGCCCGGCAAGCAGATGGCCATCGACGCCGACCTCAACAGCGGCATCATCGACGAGGAGCAGGCGCAGCAGCGGCGCCTGGCGGTGAGCCGCGAGGCCGACTTCTTCGGCTCGATGGACGGCGCGAACAAGTTCGTCAAGGGCGACGCCATCGCCGGCATCATCATTGTCGTCATCAACCTGCTCGGCGGCTTCGCGGTCGGCGTGCTGCAGCACGGCATGTCGATGGGCGAGGCAATCGACCGCTACGCCCTGCTGTCCGTCGGCGACGGCCTGGTCTCGCAGGTGCCGGCGCTGCTGATCTCGGTCGCGAGCGGCGTCATCGTCACCCGGGTCGACAGCGACAACGACGGCGGGCTCGGCGACGACCTGGCCGGCCAGCTGCTCCGCTCGCCGGTCGCGCTGTGGATCGCGTCCGTCGCCGTCGCCGTCCTGGCGCTGCTGCCCGGCCTGCCCAAGCTGCCGTTCCTCATGCTCGCCGGGATCCTCGCGCTGCTCGCCACCCGCGCCAAGCCGCAGCCCGAGGAGGTCGTGGAGGAAGCCCCCCCGCCCGCAGCCGACGGCGAGGGCCAGCCGGAGATCATGCTCGAGCAGGTCCGGGTGGAGCCGCTCGAGCTCGAGCTGGCGCCCGACCTGCTCGACCTGCTCGACACCGCGCGCGGCGGCAGCCTCATGGAGCGGGTGCGCGCGCTGCGGAAGCGGATCGCCGGCGACCTCGGCCTGGTCGTGCCGCCCGTGCGCACCCGCGACGCGGTCACCCTGCCGACGTCGACGTACGTCGTGAAGCTGCACGGCATCGAGACCGCCCGCGGCGAGGCTCCACCCGGGCACTCGATGGTGCTCGGTGACGACGCGGCCGGGCTGCCCGGCCGGGCGACCGTCGACCCGGTCTTCGGCCTGCCCGCGACCTGGGTCGCCAACGACCTCGCGGAGGTGCTCGCCGCGGAGGGCGCCACCGTCATCGACCGCGCATCAGTGATCGTCACCCACCTGTCGGAGGTGGTCCGCACCTCGGCGCCCGACCTGCTCACCCGGCAGGACGTGCAGGTGCTCGTCGAGGCGGTCAAGACCGTCAGCCCGGTCGTCGCAGCCGAGGTCGGCGGCGAGGTGCTCACGCTCGCCGAGGTGCAGCGCGTGCTGCGCGAGCTGCTCGCCGAGGGCGTGCCGGTGCGCGATCTCACCCGCATCCTCGAGGCCGTCACCGCGCGGGCACGCGACAGCCGCGCCGTCGAGGGCCTGGTCGAGTCCGCCCGCAGCGTGCTCGGACCGACCATCTCCGCCGGCGCCGCGGTGAACGGCCGCCTGGCCGCGCTCACGCTCGACCCGATGCTCGAGCAGTCGCTGCTCGAGACCGTCCGCGGCGGCGAGAACGGCAGCTGGCTCGCCCTGGACCCGGTGCGCATGGAGCAGCTCGTCGAGGGCATCGGCGAGGCCGTCCGCAGCGCCGAGGCGCTCGGTCACCGGCCGGCCGTCGTCTGCTCGGCCCAGCTGCGCCCCGCGGTGCGCCGGCTGGTCATGACCGGCCGCCCGGACCTGCCCGTGCTGGCCTACACCGAGCTGTCCCGCAGCCTGACCATCGAGCCCGTGGGGGTGATCCAGCTTGCCCAGCGCGTCCCGGTCTGAGCAGCGGTCCGAGCAGCCGGCGGAGGTCGTCCAGTCCTTCTCCGGCGACAGCCTCGAAGAGGCCATGGCCGCCGCCGTCGACGCCCTGGGCCCCGACCTCGTCGTGCGGCGCGCCCGCAAGGTCCGCAGCGGCGTGCGCGGGCTCATGGGACGCGAGCGCTACCAGGTGCTCGCGCTGCCCGACCCGCTGGCCGACCCGGAGGAGCTGCTGCCCCCGGGCCTGGACGGCGTGGACGACGCGGGCAGTCACGTCGGCGGCCACGTCGGCGGCCCCCTCGGCAGCCAGGTCGGCAGCCGCGTGAGCGGCTCCGGAGACGGTGACGCGGTCGGCGGCGCCCTGGACGCCCTGCTCGAC
>JALYMN010000251.1 GCA_030773675.1 Actinomycetota bacterium | reverse complement strand
GTACGCCTGCGACATCACCTACGGCACGAACAACGAGTTCGGCTTCGACTACCTGCGCGACAACATGGCGTGGAGCCGGGAGGAGCTGGTCCAGCGCGGCCACCACTTCGCGGTCGTCGACGAGGTCGACTCGATCCTCATCGACGAGGCGCGCACCCCGCTCATCATCAGCGGGCCGGCCGACCAGGCGACGAAGTGGTACCAGGAGTTCGCCCGGATCGCTCCGCGCCTGGTGCGCGACGTCGACTACGAGGTGGACGAGAAGAAGCGCACAGTCGGCATCCTGGAGAGCGGCGTCGAGAAGGTGGAGGACCAGCTCGGCATCGACAACCTCTACGAGTCGGTCAACACGCCGCTTGTCGGCTACCTCAACAACGCGCTCAAGGCCAAGGAGCTCTACCGGCGCGACAAGGAGTACGTCGTCCAGGACGGCGAGGTGCTCATCGTCGACGAGTTCACCGGGCGCATCCTCGCCGGGCGACGCTACAACGAGGGCATGCACCAGGCCATCGAGGCCAAGGAGAGGGTGCAGATCAAGGACGAGAATCAGACGCTCGCCACGATCACCCTGCAGAACTACTTCCGGCTCTACAGCAAGCTCGGCGGCATGACCGGCACCGCGGCCACCGAGGCGGCGGAGTTCCAGCAGACCTACAAGCTCGGCGTCGTCCCCATCCCGACCAACAGGGACCCCCGTCGCATCGACGAGGCCGACGTCGTCTACAAGACCGAGGTCGCGAAGTTCAGCGCGGTGGTCGACGACATCGCCGACAAGCACGAGGCCGGCCAGCCGGTGCTGGTCGGCACGGTGTCGGTGGAGAAGAGCGAGTACCTGTCGCACGAGCTGCGCAAGCGCGGCATCCCGCACGAGGTGCTCAACGCCAAGCAGCACGAGCGCGAGGCGCAGATCGTCGCGCAGGCCGGGCGTAAGGGTGCGGTCACGGTGGCGACGAACATGGCCGGCCGCGGCACCGACATCATGCTCGGCGGCAACCCGGAGTTCATCGCCGCGGCGGAGCTGCGTCACCGCGGGCTGTCGCCGGTCGACACGCCGGAGGAGTACGAGGCCGCGTGGCCGGGCGCGCTCGAGGCGGCCGAGGCGGCGGTCAAGGCCGAGCACGACGAGGTCGTCGAGGCCGGCGGGCTCTACGTCCTGGGCACCGAGCGACACGAGTCTCGCCGCATCGACAACCAGCTGCGCGGGCGCTCCGGCCGCCAGGGCGACCCGGGCCTGTCGCGGTTCTACCTCTCGCTCGGCGACGACCTCATGCGCCTGTTCAACGCCAGCGCGGTCGAGATGATCATGGACCGGCTGAACATCCCGGACGACGTCCCGATCGAGTCGAAGATGGTCAGCCGGGCCATCCGCTCGGCGCAGACGCAGGTCGAGTCGCAGAACTTCGAGATCCGCAAGAACGTCCTCAAGTACGACGAGGTCCTCAACCGCCAGCGCACCGTCATCTACGACGAGCGGCGCAAGGTGCTGGGCGGCGCGGACCTGCACGAGCAGATCGCCCACATGGTCGACGACGTGATCGAGGGCTACGTCTACGGCGCCACCGCCGAGGGCTACCCCGACGACTGGGACCTCGAGCAGCTGTGGACGGCCCTGCGCACGCTGTTCCCGGTCAGCATCCCGGTCGACGCCTACGACGAGGACCGCGGCGGCCTGTCGGCCGAACAGCTCGTCGAGGACATCCGGGAGGACGCGCGCAAGGCGTACGCCGCCCGCGAGGCGTCCCTCGGCGTGGCCCCGAGCGGCGAGCCGGTCATGCGCGAGCTCGAGCGCCGCGTCCTGCTGTCGGTCATGGACCGCCACTGGCGCGAGCACCTCTACGAGATGGACTACCTCCAGGAGGGCATCGGCCTGCGCGCCATGGGCCAGCGCGACCCGCTGGTCGAGTACCAGCGCGAGGGCTTCGACATGTTCAACGCCATGATGGAGGCGATCAAGGAGGAGGCCGTCGGCTTCCTGTTCAACGTGGAGGTGCAGCCGGCGGCGGCGCCCCCGCCGCCCGCCGACCTCGTCGCCACCGGTCCGGGCGAGGCGCCGGGAGAGGTCTTCGTCGAGCACCTGGCGCCGGAGGAGGCGTCCCCGCCGGCCTCCGACGTGCCCGCCGCGGGCGCGCCGTCCGGCGCCGACGACGACCTGTCCGTCGAACACGTCTTCGACGCGACCCCGGGCGAGCCCGCGCAGGCGATGCCGGCCGAGCCGGTCGGCGTCGCCGGGTCGCCGGTGCCCTCCGCCGCGCCGGTGTCTGAGCAGGACCCGCTGTCGGTGGCCGAGCCGGAGACCCCGTCCCGCGCGGCCGCGCCGGTCGAGGACCCGCTCGGCTCCGCCCTGCCGGACGACTTCGGACGGCCCGAACAGCCGCAGCAGCTGCAGTACACGGCCCCGGCCTTCGACGCGGCGCCCGGCTCGACCGGCGTCACCCGCTCGACGGGCGCCGGCGGCACGGGCGTGCGGACCGGTTCGCCGCAGAACCGCAACGACGAGTGCGCCTGCGGCTCGGGCAAGAAGTACAAGCGCTGCCACGGAGATCCCCGCCGCACCGCTTGACGGTGCGCCCCGGGCCGCACCGCGTCAGGCCCGAACGGCGCTGCCGGTGAGGCCGGCGAGGGACGTGCAGCACCACTGACCGTCGAGGTGCTCGAGGCGCAGCGCAAGGGCGGCGGCGCGCGGGCCGCGGCGGACGGTCGCGCACACCTCGGCGACACCGGGGGCGGGCTCCTGCACGTGCAGGCTCTGCACCGCTCCGGTGAGCGGTCGGGCACCGGTCACGCGCGGCTGGGCGTGCACGCGCGCCTCGAGGTCGTCGTAGAGCTCCGTCGAGGTGCGCCGCTTGAGCTGCGTCACGGGTCGGACGCCGGCCAGCACCTCGAGCAGGCCCTGCACCAGCGCGTGGGCGACCGGCCGCACCGGCGGCAGCGGGGGCGCGGAC
>JALYMN010000250.1 GCA_030773675.1 Actinomycetota bacterium | reverse complement strand
TCCCCGCGCTTCGTTCGATCACCGACCCGAGCATGATCGCGCCATTCACACGCTCACGACGGACGGCACGCCGAGCGAAACCCTGCCCTACAGGCGAACTGGCTTCGACTTCTTCAGGTCGAAGTAGTTAGACCCGGCCGACGGTGTAGTGGCTCGTCCAGATCCTGCGCAGGCTCACCGACTTGCCGGACCGCGGCGAGTCGTACATGCGGCCCCCGCCGGCGTAGATGCCGACGTGGCCGGCGACGTCCTGGATGAAGACGAGGTCACCGGGGCGGGCGGCATTCTTGCTGACCCGGGTCGCGACCCGCTCCTGGGCGCGCGCGTTGTGCGGCAGGGCCTTGCCCGCCTTGCTGAACACGTACTGCGTGAAGCCGCTGCAGTCGAAGGCGCTCGGGCCGCTCGCGCCGTACACGTAGGGCTTGCCCACGTGCCGGGCGGCCTCGGCGAGCAATCCGCTGCCGCTCGCGCGCAGGGCCGACAGGGCGCGCCGCCGGACGTCGACGGTGCGGCTCGGGCTGGCGTCGGGCTGCCGGCTGACCGAGCCGCGGTAGTACGCGCGGACGCGGGTGTCGCCGGCCAGCCGCAGGGTCGCCCGGCCGATGCCGGCGGCGTCGGTGGGCACGCGCCGGACCGTGCGCCAGCCCGTCCCCTCGCTGATCTGGACGTCGACGACACCGTGGTGCACGGCACCGCCCTCGTCGCGCAGCCGGACGGAGACCGGCACCCGGCCGGGGCCCGTGGTGGCCGGGGCCGACAGCCGCACGGTGGTGTCGGAGCGGCCGGCGGCGGCGGCCGGGCCGGTCGGGAGGCCGAGGGGCACGACGCCGGCGAGGAGGGTGGTGACGGCGACGCGGGCTGGCACGGTCGAGCGACGGGCGTGCCGGGCGGTGTAGCGGGGAGGGCGCATGGGTGTGCTGAGACCTCTCGCACGCCTGCGGGGTGAGCTGTCGGGCTCGGGCGGAGAGTGCCCGGCACGCGCGAGCGCGTGCTTCGCCCCGAGGACCTGACGGTCCGAGGTGAGGTGGGTCCCCCGTTCCCGCCCTGGGATCGGTGTGGCGCCGTGGAGGAGGACCAGGGGCGGGACTCGGCGTTCTGGCCCGGCGCGGTGCTCGTCGAGTCTGCACGCGGAGAAACCGGACGGACGAATCCGCGAGGTGTGACAAGCCTCATGCGACAAGCGGGGCGACCGGATCGCGGCTGCGTCGTCCGCGCGCGGGCGGTGAGCCACGGCGGCCGGCCCCGGACGACGGGCGCCGGCCCGTGCGGTCAGCGTCCCGCGGCCAGCACCGTTCGGCAGGGGAACGGCTCGCCGCACGTGCCGCAGCGGTCGCGCCGCAGCAGCCCGCGCACCGGCGGGTGCGCCTCCCGCACGGCCCACAGCCGCAGCGAGAGCTCGCGCACCCGGTCGAGCGCGTCGTCCAGGGCCACGGCCTCCAGCGGCGGGCGGGTGAACGTCTGGGCAGTCATCAGCAGCACCTCCGAGCAGGGACGCTAGGAGGGCGCGCGGCAGCCGTCGAGCAGGCCGGTGGACGCCGCGGTGCACCGGGAGGGGAGCCTCCCGGCGTGCCGCTGTGCGGCGGGTGTGGACGACCGAGGAACTTCCGGTCCCGCCCTGCCCGTCGACGCAGGTCAGCGCGTCCACAGCCTGTGGAGCGCAGGTCGGGCCCGACCAGACCCCGAACGGAGCTAGCGGACCTCGAGCAGGTCGACGACGAACACCAGCGTCTCGCCCGGAGCGATGACCCCGCCGGCGCCGCGGGAACCGTACCCGAGGTCCGGCGGGATGGTGAGCCGCCGGCGTCCGCCGACCTTCATGCCGGCCACGCCCTGGTCCCAGCCGCGGATGACCAAGCCGGCGCCGAGC
This sequence comes from Actinomycetota bacterium, assembly GCA_030773675.1. Next base: position 1,806 of record JALYMN010000250.1, on the reverse strand, counting down.
TGAAAGCTGAACGGCTGCCCGCGGTCCCAGGACGCGTCGAACTGCTCGCCGTTGGACCAGGAGTGCCCGACGTACTGCATGGTGCAGGTGGTGCCGGGCGCGGCCTCGGCTCCCGAGCCCACCTCCAGGTCCTCCACCTGCAGCTCGCCGGGCGGCAGGCCGTCTGGGATGGTCACGGTCGGCTTGCCGGCCACGGGCGCTCCTTCGTCCTCGCGACGCGACCGGCGCTCCTTGCGAGCCTGGTTCACATCGACGCGATCAGCTTGTCCACGCGGTCGTCGACCGCGCGGAAGGGGTCCTTGCACAGCACCGTGCGCTGCGCCTGGTCGTTGAGCTTGAGGTGCACCCAGTCGACGGTGAAGTCGCGTCGCTTCTCCTGCGCCCGCTTGATGAACTCCCCGCGCAGCCGGGCCCGGGTGGTCTGCGGCGGGACCGACTTCGCCTCGAACACCGCGAGGTCGGTCGTGGCCCGGGCGACCGCGCCCTTGCGCTCCAGCAGGTAGTACAACCCGCGCCCGCGGTGCACGTCGTGGTAGGCCAGGTCGAGCTGGGCGACCCGCGGCGAGGACAGCGGGAGCCCGTGCTTGCCGCGGTAACGCTCGATGAGCTGCAGCTTGGTCACCCAGTCGATCTCCCGGTCGACCAGGCCGAGGTCGCCGGTCTCGACCGCCTGCAGGGTGCGGCCCCACAGGTCGAGCACCCGGGCCACGGTCGCGTCGCTGCCCCGCCGGGCGATGAAGTCCACCGCCTTGGCGTGGTACTCGCGCTGGATGTCCAGGGCGCTGGCCTCGCGGCCGTTGGCGAGCTTGACCGCTCGCCGCCCGGTGACGTCGTGGCTGATCTCCCGGATCGCCCGGATCGGGTTCTCGAGCGTCAGGTCGCGCAGCACGACGCCCGCCTCGATCATCCGCAGCACGAGGTCGGTCGAGCCGATCTTGAGCAGCGTCGTCGCCTCGTTCATGTTGCTGTCGCCGACGATGACGTGCAGGCGGCGGAAGCGCTCGGCGTCCGCGTGCGGCTCGTCACGCGTGTTGATGATCGGGCGACTGCGGGTCGTGGCGCTGGAGACGCCCTCCCAGATGTGCTCCGCGCGCTGGCTGACGCAGAAGACCGCGCCCCGGGGCGTCTGCAGCACCTTGCCGGCGCCGGCGATGATCTGGCGGCTGACGAGGAACGGGATGAGCACGTCGGCGAGCCGGCCGAACTCGCCGTGACGCCCGACGAGGTAGTTCTCGTGGCAGCCGTAGGAGTTGCCGGCCGAGTCGGTGTTGTTCTTGAACAGGTAGATGTCGCCGGCGATGCCCTCCTCGCGCAGGCGCCGCTCGGCGTCGACGAGCAGGCCCTCGAGGATCCTCTCGCCGGCCTTGTCGTGCGTGACCAGGTCGGTCACCGAGTCGCACTCGGGCGTCGCGTATTCGGGGTGGCTGCCCACGTCGAGGTAGAGCCGGGCGCCGTTGCTGAGGAACACGTTGCTGCTGCGGCCCCACGAGACGACCCGGCGGAACAGGTAGCGCGCCACCTCGTCCGGCGAGAGCCGCCGCTGCCCGCGGAACGTGCAGGTCACGCCGTACTCGTTCTCGAGCCCGAAAATCCGGCGATCCATGCTCACTTCCCAAGGCCTACGGCGGGACGTTCCCGACTCTACCCGCCGCTTGCCCGGGGACCGGCGATCTACGCCAGGGCGTAGTAGGTCCAGACGATGCGGAAGTCGCGCACGTCGTAGCGGTTGCCGTCGGCGGTCTCGACCAGCCACGTGACGTATCGGCCGTAGTCGACGTGGGCCTCTGCCCCCGCCCAGGGGCCGGT
>JALYMN010000249.1 GCA_030773675.1 Actinomycetota bacterium | reverse complement strand
TGGTCTACGGCGTGGCGTGGTGGGTGCTCGGCCCCCTGCTGATCATGCCGGCGCAGATGGGCATGCCGCTGTTCACCGTCGACGCGATGGCGGTGAACAGCCTGGTCGGCCACCTGCTGTTCGGTCTCGTGCTCGGTGTCGTCGTTGCGGGCCTGCGCCGGCGTGCCTGACCCGGATTCGCGGCAGCAACCTGTGGAGACGTCGCCCCGCGCGACCCCTCGCCTCAGCGTGTTGGTCAGCGCCGGGTGCCCCGGCTGCGTGCGAGCCCGCTACTTGGTTGAGGAGGTGCGTGCGCGGCACCCCGATCTCGAGACGCGCGTCGTCGACCTCGACAAGGAGGGGAGCGGTCCCCTGCCTCGGGCGGTCGTCGGAACGCCGACGTGGCTGCTCGACGGCCGCACCCGGTGGCTGGGCAACCCGTCGCTGGACGAGGTGACCCGGGCCCTCACCGACCTTGCGGGCGCGACCGACGGCAGCACGGGTGACATCGCGTCTGGCACACGACGGACAGCCGGGCCCGTTGCGGGCAGGGGAGCCACCGGCAGCGCGACTGCAGGCGACCCCGCCCTGCCGACCCGGCGCCGCCTCGCCGCACACCAGCGGCCTCGACGAGCCGCTCCCTCCTGATGAACGTCGTGACCTTGCTCCTGTCACGCGTCGCCGGCCGGCTCGTGCCCTGGCGCCGCGGCTCCCGGGCACGAGCCGGCTTGCTGCTCGTCGTGGTCATTCTCGCGGCTGGGTGCGGCGCCGGCCATAACCGGACGGAGGCTTCAGGCGGCCCGGAGGCGGCGTCAGCAGGCGCCGGGACCGTTCCTCCGGGTTTCCGCGGCTTCACGCTTGCCGGCGAGGAGTTCGATTCGGCCTCTCGCTTCGCCGCCGGGCCGACGGTGCTGTGGTTCTGGGCGCCGTGGTGCACCATCTGCCGGGCTGAGGCGCCGGAGGTGCTCGCGCTGGCCGAGGAGTTCGCCGGCGAGCTCGTCGTCGTCGGGGTGGCGGGCCGCGGCGGGCGGCAGGAGATGATCGACTTCGTGGCCGACACCGGGGCGGCCCGGCTCGACCATGTCGTCGACGCCGACGGTGCGATCTGGGCCGGCTACGGCGTGGTGGCGCAGCCGGCTTTCGCCTTCGTGGCCCGCGACGGCCGGGCGGAGGTGTTCAACGGTGCGCTGCCGCCCGACGACCTGCGGGGTGCTGCCCGCGCACTGGTGGAGGGTAGGTAGCTCGGTGGGCGAGGTTCCCTACGCGCTGGCGCTGCTCGCGGGAGCGGTCGCGGCGGTGAACCCGTGCGGGTTCGCCTTGCTCCCGGCCTACCTTGCGGTCCTGGTCGCCGACCCGACGTCCGACCGCGGGCGGATCGCGCTGCTCGCCCGGGCCGTGCGCTTCGCGGCGGGCATGACAGTCGGGTTCGTGGCCGTGTTCGGGATGTTCGGGGCACTCGTCGCTCCGCTGGCGGTCGCGGTGGAGCGGTGGCTGCCGGCCGTCACGGTCGGCATGGGCGCCGTGCTCGTCCTGGTCGGCGTGGGCACTCTGGCCGGGCGCGGCGTCGGCGTACCGGGTCTGGCTGGGCTTGGGCGGGGGCCGACGCGCGCGTGGCTGTCGCAGGTGACCTACGGCGTCGGCTTCGCTCTCGCTTCTTTGTCGTGCACGGTCGCGCCGTTTCTCGCGGTGTCCGCGACCGCTCTGCGAGCCGGCAGCGTCCCGGGGGTGGTCGCCACCTTCGGGCTGTACGCGCTCGGGATGGGCAGCGTCGTGCTCGCTCTGAGCCTCGCCGTCGCGCTGGCCCGCGGGGCCCTCGCCGCCCGGGTGCGCCGATCCGGACCCGTGCTGACCCGGATCGGCGGGACGCTGCTCGTGCTCGCCGGGAGTTACGTCGCCTGGTACGGCCTGGTGGAGGTGCGCGTCCTGGGCGGCGACGCGACTCCAGACCCGCTCGTCGCTGCGGTGACCGTGGTGCAGGCCGCGGTCACGCGCGCGCTGACCGGGCTCGGCTCGGCCGGGGTCGTGCTGCTCGCCGTCGCCCTGAGCGGCCTGGTCGCGGGCGCCACCCTCGCCCCCCGCGGGTACCGAGCGATCCCGCGCGGCGCAGCGCGGCCGGAGCAGACGTGGAGCTTCCATGAGGCCGACTAGGGCCGTCGCGACCCTCGCCTTGCTGGCTATTGGCCTTGTTGCGTGCGGGGGCGGGCGGGGACCCGACGCCCCCCGCGTCTCCGCGGCCGTTCCGGTGGAACTCGCCGCGGTCGAGGAGTCGCCGCGCGAGCGCGGCGCATCCGCGCTCGACCGCCTGCGCGACCCAGCGCTGCCGGATCCGCTCGTCGACCCCGAGCGGATCCGCTCCGGGGGGCCACCGCCAGACGGCATCCCGCCCGTCGACGACCCGCGCTTCCTATCGGCGGAGCAGGTCGACTGGCTCGCCGACGACGAACCAGTCGTCGCCCTCGAGGTGGGCGACGACGCACGCGCGTACCCCGTGCAGATCCTGGTCTGGCACGAGATCGTCAACGACACGGTCGGCGGGCGCCCGGTATCGGTGACCTACTGCCCGCTATGCACCTCGGCGCTGGCGTTCGACCGGCGGGTCGGCGACCGGCTGGTCACGTTCGGCACCAGCGGCAAGCTCTACCACTCCGACCTTGTCATGTACGACCGGCAGACCGAGTCGCTGTGGTCGCAGCTCGACGGCCGGGCGATCGCGGGCGTGCTCACCGGCACGCGGTTGACCCGTCTGCCGGTGCAGACCCTGAGCTGGCGGCACTGGCGGGAAACACACCCCTCCGGCTGGGTGCTGAGCCGGGAGACCGGCGCTTCCCGCCCCTACGGCCGCAACCCCTATCCGGGCTACGACCAGCCGGGCAAGCGGCCGTTCCTGTTCGACGGCGCGCTGGACGGCCGGCTCGAGCCCAAGGCGCGGGTCGTCGGACTCGGACAGGACGTCGATCCGGTGGCGCTCCCGCTCGCGCTGCTCGCCGCCGAGCGAGTGGTGCATGTCGACGTCGCGGACGAGCCGGTCGTCGTACTGGCGGCGGCTGGTCTGCGCTCGGCACTGGACGCCGAGGACCTTGCCGAGGGACGCCGGATCGCCGCGACAGGAGCGTTCCGGCCCGAGGCCGGCGGACGGGTGCTGCGCCTGTCGCCGAGCGGACCGCAGCAGTTCACCGACGCTCAGACCGGCTCGACCTGGACCCTCGAGGGCCGCGCGGTCGCCGGGCCGCTGAAGGGCGAGCGACTCGAGCCCGCCGGCCACGTCGACACCTACTGGTTCGCCTGGACGGCGTTTCAGCCACGTACGCGCATCGTCAAGCCCTGACGACGACGACGACGACGACGACGACGACGACGACGACGACGACGACTGCTCGTGCCGTCGAGGTACGGCGGCACCGAGCTCGACGAACCCAGGCGTCGGGGCCTTGGGGCAGCTGCTGCAAGGCGGAGCGCGCTGTCAGGGCTGGTGCCCCCTACCCCACACCTGCCCAAGGGGCGTTCTCAAGCGTCCACGTCCGGCCGGCGGACAGCCACCAGCGCTCCGGTGCTCGAGGTGAGGAAGGGGATGGCGTAGTTCGCCAGGATCTTGACAGCCACCAGACCGTCCGCCGCGCCGCTGACCACCACGTCGCCCTGGTTCACCGCGCTCAGCACGGTCCCGACGACGACAGGTAGCGGAAGGAAGGCCCTCGCCGTTGCGGTTGGTGACGGCCGACCCGTCGCGCTGGCGATGCCGAGCGTGGAGTCGGGGTGTGGAGCATCAGGTACGCGTCGCCGAAGGCGTCGACGCGGTCGGCGCCGAGGCCCGGCAGCGACGGCTCCGGTAGCGAACGCAGCAAGCCGAACTGGTAGAGGGCGACGGGTCCGGCGCGCTGCCCGCTCGGGGGTGCACGAGGCGCAGCAGCAGGCACTCGCGCAGCAGCGCGTCGGTGTGCTCACACGCGCGCAGCCCGGGGCGCACCGGACAGCCCCAGCAGGACCACCACCGGCGACCGCTCCTCCGGTGCGGTCGGCGCGGCGCCGGTCGCGGCAGGAGCCGTGCCGGGCTCGTCGTCGAGCAGATCGTCCCAGCCGACGAGCAGCTCGTCGGCGTCGGGGTTACGGGTGTAGCCGGCGACCTCACACCACACGGGTCTTCCCGGTTCGGGTCCGGACCTGCACGCTCAGGCCGCGCTGAGCCGCGCCACCAGCTGCAAACCCGGGCCGGTGGCGGCGATGCTGCTGTCCGGCACCGAGCGAGGCAGGACCGGGAACCGGCCGGACACCGAGCCGCCGCTGACGCCCTGCCACACACGGGCCGGCGCGCATATGGGTTTCCGGGGCTACGGGGGTGGTCGGCACGACCGTCCGGCCGGGTTGTAGGCATCAGAGATGGAGAACGGCGGGCTGCGGGCTCTGGTGCGGTCGTTGCCGAAGGCTGAGCTGCATCTGCACCTCGAGGGGACGCTGGAGCCGGAGCTGGCGTTCGAGCTGGCCCGGCGCAACGGGGTGCGGCTGCCGTACGACTCGGTGGACGAGCTGCGTCGGGCGTACCGGTTCACCGATCTGCAGTCGTTCCTCGACCTGTACGAGGGTGGAGCGCAGGTGCTGCGCACCGAGCAGGACTTCTACGACCTGACCAGGGCGTACCTGGACCGCGCCCGCCAGCAGGGCGTGGTGCACGCCGAGGTGATGGTGACCCGCAGTTGCACACCCGGCGCGGCGTCCCGCTCGCCGCTGTGGTGGGGGGCTCTGCGCCGCGCTGGAGGAGGCGCGTCGCGAGCACGCGGTCACGTCGCGGCTGATCCTCAGCTTCCTGCGCGACCGGGGCGCCGACGAGGCGATGCACACGTTCGGCCAGGCGCGGCCCTGGCTCGACCGGTTCGCTGCCGTGGGCCTGGACTCGGCCGAGGCCGGCCATCCGCCCGCAGCGTTCGCTGACGTCTACGCCGCGGCGCGGGCCGAGGGGCTGTCGGCGGTCGCGCACGCCGGGGAGGAGGGGCCGCCGGCTTACGTGTGGGAGGCGCTGGACGTCTTGCGTGTCGACCGCGTCGACCACGGCGTGCGGGCGGTCGAGGACCCCCGCCTGCTCGAGCGGCTGACCGCCGACCAGGTGCCGTTGAACGTCTGCCCGCTGTCGAACGTCGCTCTGGGGGTGGTGCCCGAACTGGGTGCGCACGCGCTGCCCGCCCTCATGGACGCCGGTGTGCTGGTCACCATCAACTCCGACGACCCGGCGTACTTCGGCGGCTACGTCGAGGACAACTACGTGGCGGTCGCACAGGCCTTTGATCTTGACCGGACAGCGGTCGTCGGGCTGGTCCGCAACAGCTTCCACGCGTCGCTGCTCAGCCGCGCCGAGATCGACGTGCACCTCGCCCGTCTCGACGCACTGGAGGCGCCCGCGGCCGGAGACCGAGGCGCCGGGGGCGCAGGCGCCGGCTGAGCGAACGGTCACCTCGACGCCGATCGCGCAGCCCTGACACAGGTCGCGACGGTGCTCGTTGTTCCCGGCTGCGGCGGACGACGACTTCCGGTCCGCGATGCTCGCCGTCGAGGCGGTCCTGGCCCGCACCATCGGCACCGACTTCACCTGGTCCCGACGCGTGACAGCCGGTCTGCTCGACCGCGGCCTGGTTGAGGTCGGCGCGGCGGCGACCTTGCCCGTCACGGGCCTGGGCAACGCGTCCGCGTCCTGCTGGTCCCTCACCCTGGAGCAGCTGACGCCGCGGATCATCGA